>JALOCE010000180.1 GCA_023227925.1 Candidatus Omnitrophota bacterium | reverse complement strand
CTCCACAGGTTTTCCCGCAAGTTTGGATGCTCTTAACTATGCCGCAGATTTTATCAGGCTCGGCCGGGTGAAAGCTGTTTTAGCCGGCGGAGTGGAAGAGTTGTGCATTCAGACTTTTTTAGGTTTTTATAGAAAAGGATTGATGGCCGGCAGTCCTTCCGGCAAGGGCGGCGTTATTATCGGAGAGGGTGCGGCTATTCTAGTTTTGGAAGGCTTGGATTCGGCGCTAGGGCGCAAGGCTCATATTTATGCTGAAGTCTTAGGTTACGGTAGCGGCAGAGGTTCGAAAGAGGGGATAAGGAAGGCTATAGAAGAAGCCATCAAAGAAGCAAATATCAGCAGCGATGATATTGATTATATTTCCTCGGGCGCAAATTCAAATAACGAAAATGACCTTGCCGAAGCCGAAGTTTTAAAAGGCCTGTTTAGAAATAAAAATAAATTACAGGTAAATCCTATTAAGGCGTTAGTGGGCGAATGTTACAGCGCCTCGGGAAGTTTACAGGCAGCAGCTTCTCTAGCGGCGATCGAAAAACAGAATGCCAGGAATGTTTTGATCAATGCCTTCGGGCTGAACGGCTCTAATTCAAGTTTAATAATTTCCGCATTTAAGGGTTAAAATATGTTATTAAAAGATAAAGTTGCTATTGTGACCGGAGGGACAAGGGGCATTGGCAGAGCGATAGTTTTAGAGCTGGCCAGGGAAGGGGCTAATGTTGCCTTTACTTATTTAAGGAGCCAACAGGAAGCAGAAAGTTTATGCGGCGAAGTCGAAAAACTCGGCAGGCGGGCCCTTAGTTTACAGATAGACGTGCGGGATTTTCAGAAGGCAAAAGAATTGGTGGAAAAAGTAAAAGAAGATTTCGGCAGGCTGGATATTTTGGTGAATAATGCCGGCATCAATAAAGATAAAGCTTTGATGTTGATGGCTAAGGAAGATTGGCAGGACGTCATCGATACAAACCTGACCGGAACATTTAATGTTTCGCGTAACGCCATAGTGACATTTTTAAAACAAAAGAGCGGCGATATCATCAATATTACCTCGGTAAGCGGTATTGCTGGGATGGGCCGCCAGACTAATTACGCGGCTTCCAAGGCCGGCATAATCGGTTTTACTAAATCATTAGCCAAAGAGGTCGCTGCTTATAATATCAGGGTGAATGCAGTGGCGCCGGGTTTTATTGAAACAGATATGCTCTCGAGTTTAAAAGACGAATATAAAGACGCGATCGTCAAGAAGATCCCATTAGGCAGGTTCGGAAGAGCCGAAGATGTAACAGGAGTAGTGAAGTTTTTATTGAGTGACGCAGCCGGTTTTATTACAGGGCAGACTATTGTCGTAGACGGCGGTTTATTCATACAATAACAAAGGAGGAAGGTTTAAAATGCAAGATTTAGAGAATGAAATAAGGAGTATGATAGCGGAAATCATCGAAAGGGATCCCAGTGAAGTCACTCCGGATGCGAAATTTTTTGAGGATTTAGGAGTGGATTCGATGATGGCCCTGGAGATTATGGCAGCTATGGAGAAGAAATATAAGATCAGCATACCGGAAGAGAACTTAGCAAAGCTGACGACTTTAAGGGAGACTGTAGCAGTAGCCAAAGAGATCTTAGAGAAGAAAGGCTAGCCACGATGCTTAATATTGAAGAGATACAGAAGATACTCCCGCAGCGTTTTCCATTTTTAATGGTGGATAGGGTTATAGAGTTAGAACCCGGGAAGAAAGTTGTAGCCATTAAGAATGTTAGTTTTAATGAAGAATTTTTCGGAGGGCACTTTCCCGGCCAACCGGTCATGCCCGGCGTTTTAATTATCGAGGCAATGGCGCAAAGCGCAATTATACTTTTTTATGCCGATAAAGAGGAAACAGCGGATAAAAAATTATCTTATTACTTAGGTTCGGTCAAGGTGAGGTTTCTTAATCCCGCATTTCCCGGCGACCAGCTTAAGATCACAGTCGAGCCGATAAAGATCATATCCGGGGCTGCCTTGGTAAATGCAACGGTTTATGCCGGCGATAAAGAGATCGCCAGGGGAGAAATGAGTTTTAGCGTAAAAGAGGGACATGAATAAACGCATAGTTGTTACCGGGCTTGGTGTTGTATCTTCTATCGGCATAGGAAGAGAGAAGTTTTGGAATGCTTTGATACAAGCTAAATCCGGCATAACCCGGATAAGTTCTTTTGATACCGCGGATTTTCCCACCCATCTCGGCGGAGAAGTAAAAGATTTCTATCCCGAACAATTCATCGATAAATTAAAAACAAAAAATTTTGGCCGGGCATCCTGCCTGGCTATCGCCGCAGCAAAGCTTGGCTTGGAAGACGCCGGGCTTACCCTGGATGGTCTTAAAAACCAGAAAATGGGCGTATGCGTAGGTACAACTATGGGCGAGTCGCAGATATTGATGCAATTGAATGATGCCTGGATCCATAAAGGCATAGAGGCGATAGACCCGGATATGATCTGCAAATATCCTGCCAATGCGCTTTCTTTGAATCTGGTAAATGAGCTGGGTTTGAACGGGCCAAGTTATGTTATCCCTACTGCGTGCGCCGCGGGGAATTATGCTATTGGCTATGCCTGCGACCTGATAAAAAAAGGCGCGGCAGATAGAATGTTTGCCGGAGGCACAGATGCTTTTTCGCGCCTTGCCTTTATCGGGTT
>JALOCE010000041.1 GCA_023227925.1 Candidatus Omnitrophota bacterium | reverse complement strand
GGCCCCTCCGGAGCCGGCCGATGAACGGTCCGGAATTCGCCTTCACGGTCCCCTTCAAAACTCCGGCCGATTACTACCGTGACCTCCTCGGTTCCGATCCTGCCGCTATCAACGAATTCTACGCGCGGTGGATGGCGCGTGCCGATTGGCGCGGCTACGATGAGGATCTCCACGTCTACCCCTACACTCACGCCCTCCCGGCCGCCCTTTCGTTCGGATGTCCGAACCGGTGTCCGTTTTGTCCTACGGCTGAACTCCATCAGGGGCGAATCGTTTATGGGGATCCCTCGCTCGTCCTCCCCCCATATCGAAATCGCGCGGTCCATTTTATGGACGAGAATTTTTTTGCCGCTCACCGGGGCGAGGCCCTTCGGGAAATCCTCCGCCTCCTCCGGGCCTATCGCATAACGTGGCTTTGTATGTCGGATGCGCGCCACACCCTCGAGGCGTTCGATCGATTCGGGGAGGAGGAATTATGGGCGAGCGGCCTCCGCGTGGTCGAGGTGGGATTGGAAAATGTGGCCCACTACCGGAAGGTGCCGCCCTCGGGAATCCCCTCCGAACGAATCCAAGTCTATTATCTCAATATGACCTTTTTCCCGGGTGAAACAAAGGAATCGATCCGAGCGAACGCGGAATGGATGCGGGAGCGGTCGATCCGCCATCCGATTCATCATAACAACGGCCTGTGGTATGCGCCCGGGCAATATCTTTTCGATTCCAACGGAACCTACCGCGCCTCGGGCCAACTCCTCTGTCAACCGATGGCCCGAACGCGGCCCACCTTCATTCCGGCCTCGTTCGCCGGGGAACTCGCCGAGGTCGTGAATCTCGAGCGCGCCAACTTCTTCGCCCAACTCGTCTATGGCGTGAAATTCTATCCCGCCACCACCTCGTTCCGAATCGGCGAATGGTGCGGTGCGGATTGGAGGCGATGGGCGTGGACGGTGGTGGGAATCCGATCGGGAGGCCTTCGATGATCGTCTATTTGGCCGGTTCGGAGTCGGCCCTCTCGTCCTACGATTGGAGGCCGGAACCGGGCGGCAATTTTTTCCTCTCGTTCTACCAAGGCAAAAAGACCCTGCTCAATTCGATCCTCAAACTCCGCGAACATCAGGCGAAGACGATCGTCATCGATTCCGGCGCCCACTCCTTCTTCGCCCATATCGGGAAGTCGGTTACCAAGCACGTGAAGCCATCCTCAAAAATGCCCGATCCGATGAAGTATTTTGACGAGTACGAGGCATGGTTGGCCGAACATTCGGGCCTCGTCGATTATGCCGTAGAACTCGACATCCAAGAGATTGTCGGCGAACCGGTTGTCCGTGGTTGGAGGGAACGGATCGAGCGGACGGCGATGGCGAAGAAGATGATATGGGTTTATCATTCGGTCGACACCGAGGCGGAGTATTCGAAAATCCTCGCGGAGTGTCCTTCCCGATACATCGGCCTCGAGGGAATCCGCCCGGGCCTCCCTCCCCTCCCCTACATTCGGCTCATCAAACAAGCGAGGGATGCCGGGTGTCGCGTCCACGGTTTCGCGATGACGAAACGCGATGCGATGCTCCAATATCCGTTCTACTCGGTCGACTCGGCCTCGTGGGCGTGGCCGGTCCGGTCCGGAAAGGCCGCGGTGTACGATCCGCGCGCCTCCGTCACCCACGTAAAATATATCAATATGACCCCCCAATCGATGGCCGAGGTGGGTGTCGCCTTCCGGCCCGAGTGGCACAAAAAACTCGGAAAGTCGCACGAGGCGGTGTCGGCGTGGTATAAGATAGGCGAGGTTGCCTTTCGCCGGCTCGAGATCGAGGCGACGCGGATATGGGAAATGAGAGGCGTGAAATGGTAGACAATCGGCTCCGGCTCATCCTTCCGATCGAACGGATCGAGGAGCGATATTCGGCCCAATGGTGGGCGTGGACGCTCGCGGCCCTCGCCGCCCATCCGGAATGGAACGCGCGCGTCATCGGCTCCCCGACTCCCCAATCGATCCGGACCGGCCAATTCCTCGACGTCTACGGAACGAACCTCTACAAATCCGACCAATTGTTCAAAACCCTCGAAGTCCTCGAGGCGACCCATCCCCAACCGGTCACCGTCCTTCTCTACGATGCGTGGTATCCGGGCCTCGAGGCGTTCGCTTACATTCGCGATGCGACCGGCCGGGATATCCGTCTCGTAGGCGTCTTTCATGCCGGCACGTATGACCCCTACGACTTCCTCGCTCAAAAGGGGATGGCGCGGTGGGGCCGGAAACTCGAACGTTCGTGGGGAATCGCCCTCGACAAAATTCTCGTCGCCACCGAATTCCACCGCTCCCTCCTCTTCCGTCACCGCCAAATGGAGGTCCGGAAGATGCGCCTCGTCCGGTTCCCGGTATTCGAGGACGCCGAGAGGCGCGCGCGGAAAAAAGAGCGGATTGTCGTGTTCCCCCACCGTCTCGCTCCGGAAAAGCGGCCCGAGGATTTCGAAACTATCGCCGCGGCTTATCGCGAATACTTCCCCAACGACAAAACCCTCTTCGTCTACACGAAAAAAGAGTGCCGGACGAAGGACGAATACTACGATCTCCTCTCCCGGTCGACCGTCGCCTTTTCTTCCGCCCTCCAAGAGACGTTCGGCATCGCCATCCAAGAGGCGATCAACCTCGGATGCGTCCCGGTTGTCCCGGACCGCCTTTCTTATCCCGACACCGTTCCCGACCTCTACCGCTACCGGTCCCTCCAATCGGCCGTCCTAATGATTCACGAAGCCCTCGAAGGCCGGCTCCTCGCCCCTCCGGTCGAATTCCGGGCCTCGATCGAACCGCTACTCGAGGAGGCTTTTGCCTGATGAGACACTATTCCCTATTTATCGAAGCGCGGCTCTCGTTTGTCGGGTTCCACGCGTGGCCCGGCGCGCCGGCTCCCGTCGATTACCTCCGCCTCCGTCACCGCCACGTTTTCGGCGTTCGCGCGCGGAGAGAAGTGACCTTCGCGGATCGCCAAATTGAATTCCAAACCTTCAAAAAAGAAATCGCCACGTTCATCGAACGTTCGTGGCCGGGCGGAGAACTCGGGGAAACATCCTGCGAAGCCTTCGCCACGGTCCTCGCCCATCAATTCGAACTCGACGAGTGCGAAGTGTCGGAGGACGGTGAAAATTCCGGCCTCATCATCCTCTCCCCGGAGAAGACCATATGAAAATCCCGAAAAAGAAAAAACCGGCCGTCTCGCCAAACCCGCCTACCGTCTCGGAAAACTCCCCAATCGTTTCACCCGAACCGCCTTCCGTTCCGCCTTCGCCCGTAAACCCTTCAATTGGGGATCCCTCCGTTCGCCTCGATCGGATGGTAGAAATCCCGGTCGACCGTCTCCGAAAGGCCCCGTGGAATTACAAAGATGACGATGAGTTTAAAGCCTCCCAACTCGCCGCAAACCTCCAACGCAACGGCCAACTCCTCAACCTCATCGTCCGCCATATCCCGGGCGACCTATTCGAAGTCATCGACGGGAATCATCGCCTCGATGCCGTCCTCCTGAACAAATGGGCCTCCGTCATCTGCTACGACCTCGGGGAAATCTCCGAACGTCAGGCCAAACGCATCGCCATCGAAATCAACGAAACCCGCTTCCCCTCGAATATCTCTCGGTTGGCTCCTATCATCACGGAATTGAACGCGGAATTCGGAAAAGACGACCTCTTGAAAACATTTCCCTATCCGGCTTCCGAAATTGATTCCTTTCTCTCCCTCGGGGCCTTCGATTGGGAATCCCCCAATCCGAAATACAAATGGGATGATCCCGGCTCCAATCTCCTCAAACTCGAAATCCTCCTCACGGCCGAACAAATGGAAATCGTCAACTCCGCCCTCACCCGGATCATTACGGAAATGAACCTCGAGGGGAAAACGAAAATGGGCCGGGCTTTGGAACTCGTGTGCGCCGACTCCCTCAATACCCCCATCGAGTCGTTCCGGTAGTGGACGAGGTGAAGGGAACCCGGTGAAAGGAGCCACGCGCGATGGGCGATAAAAAGTTAGACGCCCACCTCGTCTCGATCCTTAAACGATTGGAAACCGGATCGATCCGGCCGGAATCCCTCGACTACCATATCCGAAAAAAACTTGTTCTCTTCCTCATTCGCGAAGACTCCACGATCTCGAATGTCCGGATATCCCAAATGATCGGCATTTCGCAAGCCCACGTGGGGCGAATCCGGAAGGCGGTCCTGAGGATGACCACGTGGGACGTGGACGCGGAGGTTCGGGAACTCGTCAACCTCGTATGGATGAAGTCGAATGAATATCAACGCCGGGCGGTGCGATCGAATGATGCGGCGGCCGCGTGGAAGATATTTCGCGAATCGATCGAATTGCTCCAAGGCCTCGGATTCGTTTTCGAGGCCCCAAAGAAAATCGCCCTCGCTCATTTTGACGGAACCGCGGACCTCGGAGCGGCCCTCAAAAAGATGTTCTCTGAAACCGGCGTGCCGACGATGCCGGAATTCATCGAGCGGTTGAAGCAGATGTCGGCCGGAGGGAATGGAAATGGAAACGGAAATAAACGCGGACATGAAACCGTCCTCGCCTTGCCCCCAACAGGCGGGAACGGAGGAAACGAAACGGGAAACGGAAAGGGATAGGGGAACGGCGGAGGCCGGCCCGTTGGTATTGTCTTCCCCGAAGAGCGGCCCGGAGATATCGCCGGAGATCGTAAAGGAGGCGAAACGAGCGGCCCTCCAACTCCTCCTCCAAAATCGCCTAAAGACGGATGACGAGGTACGCTCGTTCCTTACGTGGCTCGATCGGCCGATCATTTCGACCAAGGTCAACTGCGGCCACGCGGACCACACCGCTCCCTTCCGGTTTCTCGCGGACGTCCTCACCCATCGCGTCCTCGACTACACGGTATGGGCTTCCCGGGCCGGATCGAAGTCGTATTTTGCCGGCCTCATTACGTGGGTCGAATCCTCCTCGTTCCCAAGTCTCGAGACGACCATCCTCGGAGGTTCCCTCGAGCAATCCGAAAAGGTGTATAAAGCCCTCGCCTCTTTTTGGGATCTCACGGGCCTCCAAGAAGAATTTCTCGAATCCGAACCGACTCGCCGCCTTTCGTTATGGCGCAACGGATCGGCCGCTACGGTCCTCACCGCCTCCTCTCGATCGGTCCGCGGTCCTCACCCCCAACGCCTCATCCTCGACGAGATCGACGAAATGACCCCGGACGTCTACCAAGCCGCCTTATCCCAAACCCAATCCCGGGCCGACGTTCGCGCGGGTGTCGGAAAATTCTCGACCAATCACCGCTACGGAGGCGTGATGGATGATGCGGTAGAGACGGCTCTCGCCGCCCATCAACCGTTCTACAAATGGTGCATTTGGGACGTGATGGAACCGTGTCTCGACTACCGGTGTTCGACGTGTCCGGTGTCGAGGTTTTGTCCCGGGGAGCATATGAAGCACGCGGACGGATATTACAAAATCCACGACTTCGCTCAAAAATTATCCGTCCTCAACCTCGCCACGCTCCAAATAGAATGGTTTTGCGAGAAGGTCGGCCGCTCCGATCTCGTCTACGGCGACCAATATGACGAAGCCCTCCACTCGCCTTCCTACCTCCCGTATTTTTCCGAAGTCCGGCCGGTGTACCTTTCGATCGATTGGGGGGGCGCGGTCTTTTCGGTAGGGGTGTGGCAGTTATTCGATATCGGATGGGTGAGGGTGTGCGAGATGTATCGTCACGGCACGACCAATCAACGGCTCATCGAGGAGTGCCGGGTGCAACCGTGGTGGAAGAACGTTCGCGCGGCCGTGGCCGATCCCGCTCGAGACGATCTCATCCGCGAATGGAAGGACGCCGGCATCCCGATCATCCCGGCGAAGAACGATGTCGCCGAAGGGATCGAGGCGGTTCGGAACGCACTCCGGCCGGTAGTCGGACGGCCTAAATTTTTCGTCAATCAG
Source organism: Candidatus Omnitrophota bacterium (assembly GCA_023227925.1). Classification (GTDB taxonomy): domain Bacteria; phylum Omnitrophota; class Gorgyraeia; order Gygaellales; family Profunditerraquicolaceae; genus JALOCE01. The sequence goes on along the minus strand of JALOCE010000041.1, from coordinate 8,835 downwards.
GTCTGTAAAGATTGGCGGCGAGAGGTGGCGAGTTATCGCGAAAAGGGCGGCAAGCCGGTGAAAGAAGCCGACCACGCCCTCGACGAAACGAGGTATTTCGTTATGTGGATGATCGCAACGAAACCGAAGCGCGCCGGGAAGGTATACGGCCGGGCCTCGACCACTCCGCCTCCGCCTTCGACGGTGCCGGTGCCGATCGTCACGGAACGCGTGGAGCCGGGTGGACTTGAAAACGCGGAACGCGTGGAGCAGAATGGGACGGCGGAGGACGGACCGGGGAAGAAGCCCGAGCCGACGCCGGTGGCGGTGATCGAGCCAAAAGGAGGATTCCATGTCACGAGGAAAGGTCGGGTCTTCGGGATTCGATAAGAACGCGACTCCGGTGCCGATAATGGAACCGGTGAAACGCGTAGGCCGCGTCTTTCGCTACGTGGCGACCGATCGAGGCTTGGTCCCTTGGGCGACGCTCCAAAAGGACGCGATAAAGAAGGCCCGGGCCGAAGCGCGCTCGGCTTCCCAACAGCGGGAACTCGAGGCGAATTATATGGCGGACCGCGGCCTCATCCCTCCGCCGTTCAACGCGGCCGGCCTCCTGACGCTGATGGAGAACTGCTCGTTTTATGACGCGTGTCTCCGTCAAATCGGCCGCGATGTCGCCGGTCAAGGATGGGATATCAAACCGATCGATCCGGAGGCCGAAGAGAACGAAGTGGCGAAAAAGATGATCTCCGACTTCCTCGCCGATCCGAACACGGCCGAAGAAGCGGTGGACGACATCATCGAACGCCTTGTGGTGGATTGGGGCCTTGTGGGGATGATGGCTCTCGAGGTTGTGAGGGCGGAAGCGACCGCCGCTCCTCCGACGTCCGAAGACGGCTCGCCGTTCGATGATGACGAAGCCCCGGCCGCGCCTACCGCTCCGGGCATCGTCAACGGCCTCTACCATATTCCCGCCCATACGATTCGCGCCCACCGAGACGGAAACAAATTCTGCTCCATCGTAGGGAACACGTACACGTGGTTTAAGCGGTTCGGATACGCGAAGGACGTGGACTCGAATACCGGCGATGAGCGGGAGCCGGGAACGGCCGATATGCTCGGGGCGAAAACGTTCACGCCGGCCAACGAAATTATTATTTACCTCAACTACTACCCCCAATCGAAGCACTACGGTTCACCGTCGATCCTTCCGGCCGTTGGGGCCGTCAAGGCGTTGATCGGGATTCGCGATTACAACCTTTCGTTTTTTGAGAACTACGGCGTTCCCGCGGCCATCGTCACGGTCGAAGGCGAGTGGGAAGAGGATTCGGTGAAGATGCTTTCCGACTTCATCGACGTCGAAATCAAAGGCTCGAACAACGCCCACAAAACCCTCGTCATCAATCCGCCCGAAGGCGGGAAGATCACGTGGACGCCGCTCGTGACGGAAGTGAAGGAAGGATCGTTTAAACTTTACTTCAAGCAACTCCGCGATGAGGTACTCGTTTGCTACCGGATGCCGCCCTATCGGATCGGGATCGAGGAAACCGGTTCCCTCGGAGGGAACATCGCGAGCGAGTCGACGCGGATTTATATCGATTCGACGGTCAACCCGCTCAAAAAAGTCATCAACCGAATCTTCTCCCAAAAGATCGTTCGCGATGGATTCGGCGTTCCCGAACTCGAATTCGAACTCGGCTCCCTCGACATCCGCGACCTCGGGGCCATCCTCGACCGAGGGATCAAGATGTTCGGCGTAGGGGCGAAGACGCGGAATGAGATTCGGATCGATATGGGCCTCGAACCGATCGACGCGAAGACCGATCCCACGGCCGATAAATACTTCATCGCTTCGAATTATAAAGAGATCGGAGCGGAATCCGCGGCCGATGCCGCCGCGATCCAAATGGCCGCGGTTGAAGAAGGGATCACGAAACTCCACGCCGACTTCCGGGAAGCCGTCGAAAAGGCCCTTAAAACGGGCCGACCGGCCGAGGACGTAGGGTGACCCGGGGAACCGGGAGAAAGCCGCGTAGACGCGAAATGCGCGCGAAATACAGGCAATCGAAAGGAGAACAGAAACGATGCCTCACACGGTGACGTTGGAAAAGAGCGGGATGACGATGCTCGTGGACGATTCGGTGCCGATCGGAAAGATCGTGCGCGCGATGGAACGGAAAGGCGCGGTGATGATTTTACGGGCGGTGAGCGGGAAGCGGATTGCGGTCCGCGGTTCCGACATCGTTCTCGTTCGCGAAGTCTCCCAAGCCGAGGTCGAAGAGAACACGAAACGGGCCGAAGAACTCCGCGAAAAAGAACGGCGGTTCACGCCGGCTCCCGGCCCGAAACTCGTGACCCCGGGAAGGCGTGCCGGGATCATCGGCGGATAAACGGCGATGGCGCGTGAGGACGTTTCGGCCGTCGAGGCGGCGGCTCGTGGGGCGTTGACGCGGTTCGAGAAATCAATCCGCGAGTTTCGGAAGCGCGCGGCCGTCCGGGATCATAAGCGAGTGATCCGCGCGAAGCGGGAAGCGATGCGGCGCGCGGCCGTCGAATACTTCACTTTCGTTCGCCGCTCCCTCCGTCTCGGTTCCGTCCGCCTCGATCGACCGGCCGAAGAGATGGCGGAGGCGGCGGTGGATTGGGCGGCCGTCGAAGGGGAAGGGCGGAGGATATTCGGCCGAACGGTTCTCGAGACGATCCAATCGGCCGGCCTCCGTCTCACCCCTCGCCAACGCGCCACGGTCCTCAAAGCGCGTGTCGATCCGATCGGAGACGCGGCCGTGAAATGGGCGAAAAAGAACACGGCGAAACTCGTCACCGAGGTTACGGCAAAAACGAAAGCCGGCATCGCCGCGGTGATTTCCGATTCGATCGACTCCGGCCGCGCCCTCGACGCGACTCGGAAAATGATTTCCGGATCGGTTGGCCTCACTTCCCGTCAATCATCGGCCGCGTTGAAGGTGTATGAAAAAGCGTTCGCCGATGGATTGTCCCACGAGGAGGCGTTGGCCGAGATGGGCGACTACTCGGAGCGCGCTTTGCGATATCGGGAAGAGTTGATCGCCCAAACCGAATCGGCCGCGGCCGCGTCTGCCGGCCTCCTTGCCGCGTTCGAAGAGAACGATATCCGAGAAGTGGAATGGGTTGCGGATATGGGGCCGGGTTGCTGTGAGGTCTGCCAAGTGCGAGACGGCAACGTTTATACGCTCGAAGAGGCGGAAGGGATGCTCCCGGCCCATCCGGGTTGTGAGTGCGCGTGGGTTTCGGTGATCGGTCGATGAAGCCTTCTCCGGCCGCTCCGATGATCGGATTTGATCGGACGGCCGTGGTCCCCGGGGAATTGATCGTGGCCGGCCGGACGTGTCCGCGGTGCGGATCGGCGTTATTCGTAAAGGCGGCGTGCTGTGGATGGGCGAAGGCGGGATGGGCGAAAATATTGCGGTGTGTAAAGGCGGGTTGCGTGTATGCGGAAGGAATCGAACGAAACGAAACGTTCGGAGACGAGGAGGATTCGAAAAATGAAAATTGAAGACCTTTCGGCTTCGGCCCTTGCCGGCCTCGAAAACGGAGAGTTGACGTCGCTTCGAAACCGGTTCCTCCACCTCTACCGGCACTATTACTCCGATCCCAATTTCATCGAAAAAAGCGACGCGCGGCTCTTCACCCTCCCGCGGCGAACGTTCATTAACAAATACGTCCTCCTCCGGAAAGAACTCCGGCGTCGCAACCTTCGAATCGCGTCCACGTGGCCGCTCGACGAGGAGGTGGCGGATCGGTTGGTGAAAAGCGGGATGACAGGAATCGACGTTCCCGAATTCGGGGACATCGTCGTGGCGGAAGGGATCGTCTCGATCACCGGCCCGTTCCTGAAAAACCCGAAGACGTCCACGTCGATCGATCTCGTGGTGGCGAAAGCGGCGCGCGAAGAAGGTTGGGAGTTACGCGTGGCCGGGGCCACGTCCGCCATCCTCGGCAAATCCGCCTCGTTCACGTACTCGGCCTCCGGGCCGGCTCCCGGCGAGAGCCATATCCCGATGTTCGATCTCGTCCTTCGCGCGCGGCCGGAGACGGTTCGGATCGAAGCGAAAGGCGACGGGAAGGCGAAGATCGAAAAGAAATTGTCGGCCCGGGAGAAGGCGGAATTCGAACGGGAGTCGGAGACGATCCGGGAGAACCGGAAAAAAGCGGCCGCCTCCCGGCCCCATAAATTCAAAGCCGCCACGTGGACCTATCCGAACGGACACCCGCGGTGTATCGTTTGCGGATGCGAGGAACGAACGGGCGGAGTGTGTGTTGGAATCGATCCGAAGACCGGCCTCGAAAAAGGGAAGGACCGAGGGATCGATTATTTGAAAGCGGCCGGGCCGGAACCGCTCTCGAAACCGGAAGTCACCGACACCCTCGTTCGCCTCCCGGTCCGCGCGCGCGTCGAAGGCCACGATATCCGAACGATCACGATCTCCGAGGCCGAAGGGATCACGGCCCTCGAGGACGTCGAGGATAAAGAGATCGTCACGTACCTGTTCGATCGGGAACGGTGGACGATGGACGCGGCCCGGGAGTGGATTGCCGCCCACGTCCGGAAGGCCCAAAGCGGGGAGGCGGCGGATTCGTTCCGCGCGGATGGACCGCATCCGGACGAAACGCGGTTTATTAAATTCATCAAGGTCGACACCTCCCAACACCTCGTGGGCGGGATCATTTACGAACCGAACGAAGTCGACACCCAAGGTGATTTCGCCGTGGAAGAGGACATCACGAAAGCGATGTATCGGTTCATGGAAAAATATGCGACCCAAACCGCGCGGATCAAAGTCCAACACGAAGGCGAATCCCACTCGTTTCCGATCATCGAGTGCTTCCAACCGGAGACGGATATCCGGAAAGGCGGGAAGACGGTGAAGAAAGGCTCGTGGTGGATGATGGTAAAAATCACGAACGATGCGGTTTGGCGAGATATCGAGGAGGGCCGGTTGACCGGTTTTTCGATGGGCGGCCGGGCGCGCGGAAAAGACGCCCCTTCGCCGGGAAATTAAACCCCGTTTCCCGGGCCGCATTTCGCGCCTCCGGGCCGAACGCCGGTGGGGACGGCCGGAGGTACCGGGAAAACGAGATCGGCCCGCTACGGCGAGATTTCGCTTGACAACCGCGAGGAGTTGATTTACATATCCCGGTGAACGGCAACCTTCCGGTTTCGTTGGGTGAGATTGGAAGTCGATCGACCGGGATGAACGCGGTCGAGGCGATGTTCGCAATCGGCGCGCCACGCAACGTGGTGTGAGAAGGCCTCGCGAGGGGATTCCAAAATAAAGCCAATTCGAGATTGAGGTGTGCGATGCCTCGAAAAATTTTGGACATCGACGTTGACGAAATCAGCGTCGTTGACCTCGCGGCTAACCGCAAAAAATTCTTTATCCGCAAAGGAGCGGTCCCCATGGATGAACTGCTGAAAGCCCTTCAAACGTTCCTCGGCGCGGATGTCGTGACGGCGGAGGCGGTGACGAAGGCGGAGTTGACGGAAGAGCAGATGGCCGAGATCAAATCGGCCGTTGCCGTCCTCGCCAAGTACAAAGCCGACTTCCCGGACGATGTTCTCGCCGCGGTGCAGACCCTTACCAAATCGGCGTTCCCGGCCCGAACGGACGAGCCGTTCAACGTCGAGAAAGTCGGCGCGAAACTTTCCAAGGCCACGGTCGAGGACCTCCGGAAGATTCGCGACATCCTCAACGGCCTCCTCCCGGACCTCGAGGCCGAGGCGAAGAAGAAAAGCGCGGACGGTGGGGCCGATCCCTACGCCGGCCTCGCTCCGGAAGTCGCCGCGCGGCTCAAGCGACTCGATGAGATCGAAAGGGCCGAGGCCGAGGCGGTTCGGAAAGCGGCCTCCGACAAAGAGAAGGCGTTGACCGACAAGGTCACGAAACTCGAGGCCGAGATCGATCTCTTGAAAAAGAGCCGCGGTGCGTCCTCGCAGAAAACCGAGGCGGACGGCGGCACCGATCCCCTGAAAAAGAAGGACGAGGTCTTCGAATGGACCTCCCTCAAAAGCCAAGAGGAGGCGTAACACCATGAACGACTCGAAGTCGCTTCTCGAAAAATTCCGAATCCGCAAAGGGTTCAACCTCATCTCCCTGCCGTCGATCACCCTCAACGAGCAGGAGGCCGATCGGTTCATCGACTACGTGGTCGACGAATCCTCGATGAAAAACTTCGCCCGGATCGAGCGGATGAACAAACCGCAGAAGAACATCCGCGCCCTCGGCTTCGGCTCCGGGACTTCCTCTATCCGGCCTCGCAGTTCAACGAGTCGAAGTACAAAAAGCAGTGGGCCGACAACAAGATCCAACTGTCGACCCAAAAGGCCCGGGGAGCGATCGTCATTTTCGACGATGACCTCGAGGACCTCTCCGGCACCGTGACCGAGGCGCAGTACAACGATCAGTTGATGCGGATCGTCACCAAGAAGATCGCCAACGAACTCGAAGGCGCGTTTTGGATCGCCGAGAAGAACGGCCCCAACGCGTGGCCGGCCGACGATATCCGCGTGATGTGGGACGGATGGCGGTATCGCCTCACCCATTCCGCGCTCGGCGAAACCTATTACAACAAGGTCACCGGCTCCGCCCATCTCATCAACGCGTGCGAGGGCGGCACGACCGGCTCCGATATCCTGCTCCCCGGGAAGATCGCCGAACAGGCGACAGCGGCTCCGTACAATTGGGAGTACAAATACCACTTCATGCTGAAAGCGATGCCGTCGAAGTACAAAGCCGCCAACGGCCTCGCGAATATGGCCTTCCTCAACTCGGACCTCGTGACGCAGGATTACTTCGCCGCGTTGTCCGCCCGGTCGACCGGCCTCGGTGACGCCGTGTTTTCCGGCAACGTGCCGCCCCAATACGGCCGCGTGCCGATCATCGACGTTCCCCTCATGCCGACCACCCTCGGGGATCCCACGGCCACGCCTTCGACGGATGGGAAGATCGGAGCCGGCTCCTACACGGACGTCCTGCTCACGCCGAAGAACAACCTCATCATCGGCATCCAAAGGGACGTGAAGATCGAAACGAAACGCGAAGCCGCCGACGAAGCGACCTACGTGTTTTACTCTCTCCGGATGGACGTGGCGATCGAGAACGTCGACGCGTGCGTCCTCCTGCGGTGCCTCGAGCACGCGTGCTAAAGGACGCGCTACGATGTCGGCCCTCGTGACAAATTTCGGGATGAGCCGCGCGTTTCCTACCGCCATCGGGAACGTTTGGATTCCCCACGGCGGAACCGTGCGCCTCGACGATGACAAGGCGATCCGCGAGATCGGCCAATATCCGGAAGTGAAGGTGGAACAAAAGAACCTCGCTCCGGTGAAGCCGAAGGTCGACGCGGCCGCGCTAATGAAACTCCCGATCAATCTCCTCCGGACTATCGCCGCGAGGGCCGGCGTCAAAGGCGTTGTCGGGATGAAGAAGGTCGATATCATCAAGCGAATGGAGGCTTGACAACATGAACGATCAACAGTTTCCTAAAGACGATCTCGGAGGATCGGTTCCGGAGTTGTTCATCCGGGACATCGAATTCCTCAACAGCCACATCAATCACGACAAGTGGATGTGGTTCAAGAACTTCGACATCATCGACTCCCAACGCGTCGAAGACGATTTCACGTACTACGTGACCGGCGACTTTTGGACCGGCGTGCTGACGGGCGGCTCCGGGTCCATCGCCGTCTCCGATGCCGTCAACGGCCACATCGTCCTCACGACCCACACCGATGCCACCGACGCGGCCGAAATCTATCAGACCAACGAGACGTGGCGGCTTTACAACAATCACCCGCTCTACTTCGAAGCCCGGGTGAAGGTCACGGTGGGGTTGACCGATCTCTTCTACGTGGGGATGGGGAACGCGAACGGCGAGTATGCCGTGGGCTTCGCCGATGGCGTCTACTTCAAATCCGATGGCGACGGGAATCTCGACTTTGCGGTCGAGAATAACACCGTCGTCACGTCGACCGACACCGGCATCGACCTCGAGAATCTCACGTGGCTCCGGCTCGCGTTCCATTGGGACGGATCGGGGACCATCCGGTGGTTCGTTTTCGACGATGACCAAGTGTGCCTCGCTACCGGTTCCGTCACTTCCGGCTTCGCGCAGGACGAGGAATTCGGCCTCGCGGCCGGGATCAAAACTCCCGGCTCCGCCACCGCCCTTTACGTCGACTACATCAAGTGCGTGGCGAAACGCTACGTGGCTTGATCGGCGCGCGGTGAAGTAGTCTTTCCCGGCCGGGAGGCGGCCCGTCACCGTCTCCCGGCCTTTTTTTCACTCGGCCCGGGGAACGTCCGACGAAAGGAGCCAATCGGCCATGCCCTACACCGGCTATTACATTTCCGATTCGGATATCACTACGTGGCCCTCGGGGACAACGGAAGCCGAGAAACAAGCCGCCATCGAACGGGCGGAGGCGATTGTCGAGGCCGCGTTGCGGGTGAAATATCGGCCCGTCGCCTTCGACGTCCGGATCAACGGCAACGACAAAAACCGCCTTTTCGTTCCCCTCCCGGCTCCGATCCTTACCGTCTCCGAGGTGAGTCTCAACGGCTACGTTTTCGATTCCTCGGACTATACGTTCGACAAAAACTCGGTTTTCATCAACGTTGGGAGCGGAGCGACGGATGTCGAAACGCGGTACCTGTTGGACAATTTCGACGCGAACGCGATGTTCCCGCGCGGGTTCAATAACATCCGGATCAAAGGGACCTACGGCTCGGCCGCGGTGCCGGCGTGGATCGTCGAGGTCGTAAAAATCCTCGTCAACGATATCAACGATCCAACGGCCTACACCCACTACCTCGCTTC
>JALOCE010000040.1 GCA_023227925.1 Candidatus Omnitrophota bacterium | reverse complement strand
ATGTGAGCGCGCGCGGACGTGGGTGATGTTGCGCGATGGTTTTTTTATGTGCGCGAGGGATGGTAGGGAAAAAATAGGTGTGTGTGGGGAATATGTGGGGAATGCGCAATACGTTCGCGCCGATGATGCGATGACGATTATTCGATTGCGCGCCGCAACGCGGATCGCATTTCACCGTAAATGGTCGCGCATATATCGACGTCACAATCGCGCTGGGCATATAATTCCGCGATTTTCTCTCTGATAATCGCGATATCGCGATGATACCCATCGCGCGCGATGAATAATTGATCTTGAAACTCGCGCGCGCCGGCGATTCTAGAGCGCATCACGCGATCATCCACCCGATCGCGCAAACAACGGCGCGCCGCGAGCAAGCGCTCCTCAAGTTCCCGAATATACGGCGCCGCATCTTCATTTTCGGACCGCGCGCGCCTATAATCCCCCTCAAGCGCGTTGATTTTCGCCGTCACGGACGTATCGATATGAAGCAGCAGCGGCGCGATGATCCTCGCGCAGGAAATGATCGCGCGATCGCGATGAACTCCGCCGATACACGATGCGCACGCCGCGCTAATATTGAACGCGAGCGCGATATTATCGGGCGTACGCGCCGCGACCTCGTAATCGCCTGCATTCGCGAGAATGGCAATGACGCCGATCGCGTGTGCGCTGCCAATCACGAAAGCATGATCGCGCGCGTCCGCGCATACAAGTTTATCGTCGCCCCTGTCTTGCGGATGGCGATTCCAATGAAAATTAGTGCGCGAGAATGCCGCGCGCTGCTCGAGATCGACCACCGTGAGTATGTATCCGACGCGCGCGGGCGCGCGATAATCGTCGTATGTCGCCATTGTAACGATGAGATTGGCCATGGGAGGAGCGCGAATGGATAATTTTGCGCGCAGCATTCATTTTTCAGCGCGCGATAATTGAATTTCGGCGCGGGTAATACAAGCATATTGCTTCCGCGCGTCATGTCGTACCTCGATATTATCGATAATTACTCGATCGAGAGAGTGGTGTCAATGATGCCGCGCGTTGGTGTTCGCGCTGGCGCGCCGATGCATCGCCGAGCAATCGCGCCCGGGCAACCGATCGATGACCCCGCGCGAGAAATGTCGCCGCTCGCCGCGCCTCTTTACGGATCGTGCATCCGCACGCGCCGATTTCTCTACGCGTGCGGGATTCGCGCAGCACGCAGGCCCGAGAGCGAACTTCATGGGGAGTCTGGGGGTGGGATCGTGCCTACGCGTGATCCCAGACCCTCCCCCTCGCGGAGAGGAACCGCGCCACGCCGCACTATTTCGACGCTCGCCGCGCGCCGATCATCGCGCCTCGAGAGTATTAATTGGCATAAATATCCACCGTATCCGCGCACGACGATCAACGATCTCGCCTTGATGAGCGCGACCCACGGCGCGGTCGATATATTCGCGTTCGCGCTCGCGAAATACACGGCGCTATTCGATAGCCGCGGCGCGCGCGACAGTGCGCAAACAGCGCGCGCCGAAATGTTGCGCGATGTTGCGACGCGCGCGCCGTGTCCGCTCATTCAATTCGGAACGGTAATTAACGCCGCGGCGAAATGGTCGAGAGAGGGAAGCGTGGCGCAACAAGCAGCGCGCGTGGACATCGCGATGCGCGCGCATCACATAATCGAAGAGGCCGCGGCGCTCATTCCGCGCTCGCAGTGCGAAAGTGAATATGAGGACGCGCGCGTGCCCTCGCTTCATAACAGCACCGGGGGTTGTATTTTCGATGCGGGCGCGATGCTGGGATACGCTGCGCATGCGTGCAGCGCGAGAATGTGTGCGCTCGCGCGAGAGTGGGGCGCGCGCTCGTTCGGTGGAATGTTCTGCTCGGCGGTTTACAACGATTGGATCGAGGGATGCACGCTCGCGTATGAATGGACGGCGCAGCGCGCGAATGATGATGAGGGGGCTCCGCCCCCTGACCCCACGCGCGCAGAGCCCGAGGAGATGGTTGATTGTATCGACGTGACCCGCGTTGGGGACGCAAATTTCGGTGGCGATGCGGGCGGTAATAAGCGCGGCGCGCGCTATGATTACGCGGGATTTCCCATCGCAAAACGCCCATGCACTCGCACGCGCGAATGCGGGTCGCGAGAGGCAACGTTTTCGGGATGCGGATGCGCACGACCGCGCTGCGCGATGTTTGATTTTATGAACAGCGTGGCCAGCGCGATTCGCGGAATATCGCTTCAGCATGCGCGAACGCGTTCGCGCAACGCATTACGCATCGCGCGAATGACGCTGGAGTGGATTGGCGAGTATTTCGCGCGCGATTGCGCGGTTGACGTTTGTAATAGCGTCTTCGTTTCCGCGGTTGTGTGCAGGTGGCGCGAAATGTTCATCGTAGCCCGCGTCGCGGGCGCGGACGCGCTTGAAGGCGCTATTGAGTGCGCGACGGTAGAACTCGCTATGGCAACCAGCGACCGCGCGCGGCGCGATTACACGCGTATTCTCGATCTTGCGTATTCGTGGATGCGCGAGCGCGACGAGAGCGATGATCATGAGACGCCGACGCTTCTGGAGTCGCTCATCGAGAAGTTGAGCGAGTGATGCCAATAATCGCGCGCCGCTGGCGCGCTTCATTCATTTTTTGCGCGCGCGTGGCATAAAATTGAATCGCGCCGCGGGTATATCCAGCAAGACTATCTCATCATAATGGCGGCAACATCAGCATCCGAGGCGGCGCAATCGCGCATAATAATCGCGCGGTTTTCGTTCCGGCAAACCGCGACGGGCGCGCGCGGAACGTCTCTTCTCGAATACGATTATGCGGCGCGCGCCGTCGCGCGACAGGCGGATGCGTGGAAATTATACCTTCGCGGGCGTTGTCCGCGCGATCCATGCAAAATTCTCGCAATCGAGGGCGCGATGGTCGCGATCGAGCAGAATGGCGAGGTATTTATTTGGTCACCCGAGCGGCCATTTTGGCACGCGACCCCGGATCTTATCTCGCGCGAGAGTACGCCCGCGGGCGCGCAACTACTGCGCGCGACTGATGGTGATCGCGTTTATACTTTCGCGCTCAGCGGCGGGTCAACGATGTCCGCAAGCGAGTTTACGCTCGCGACGGACGCTGTTCGCCATTTCGCGATCAGTTTCGATCCTGATTTCGCGATGGCGCGCGAGGAATCCGCGGACGCGACCGCGAATACGTCCACGCAAAACGAGACTGATTTGCGCGCGGCGCGCAATGTATTCTTGCCGCGCGCGCGCAGTGAAGGCGCCGGCGGATATCACGCGATCGTCTCGCGCGGAGTCGCCTACATTATGCGCGCCGCGCGTGTGTCGCCGTGCTCATACCTCGAGTTTTGCTGCGCGGATATTACTGCTGGTAGTTGCGGTTGCGCGCGTCGAATGCCCGTTCTCGTCGGCGAGGTCGACGCAGAGGCGGCATCGAAAATGTGTATTTGTGATGATCGCTTGTGGGTAGCGTTAGCGGATCCAGCGAAAGCGGATCGAGCGTTAGCTGATCCCGCGAAAACGGATCGCGCGCCGCTGATCGATTCCGCGCCAACCAATCTAGCGCCCGCTGTTCGCGAATCCGGGCATCGCGAGATCATATTTTCGATCGATATCGCGCAACCCGACGCGCGTTGGGAGCGCTACGGTGTCGCGGTTCCGCCGCGCGTGCGCCGCGTTGTTGGGATTGCTGCGCGCGCTGGATGGTTACATTTGCTATGCGAGATGTTCCCGCGTGCGACCATTCTTGCTAGCGGACGCGAAACGCATCGCGTTTTGTCGCGCGAAATCTCCAATCGCGATGGCGAATGGGTGAAAAGCGCGCCGGTCGAAGACGTCTGCGCGGGCGCGATTTTCGAGGTCGTGGACGCGCGCGCGAATGATGACGGCGCGCAGACCGATATTCAGCGCGATGTTTGAGCTCGCGGGGGCGCTCGCGATTCCTATTTTTTTCGACCGGTATGCGCTGCGACAAAAAAAACGAGAGAGCGCCGCGCGCGCCGGAATAGAGGTCGAGAATTGATCCGCGCGCATCATCGGCGACCGATGGTGCGATTATTTCCCACACGCGCGCAACCATTTCATTACAAACGCGCGTGTTCCACGCTCGTCACTCGCGCGCGGAGTATTATCATCACTCGCGCATGCGCGGAGTATTGTCATCGCTCGCGCATGCGCGCGCGCTGCGTTTATTCGGCGCGCGACTGGGTTATCTGGATGAACGAGTTCCGCCCCGCATGGTTTATAATCATCCTCGCCACCGATACGACTGTTCGGCACCGCGAGCTTTAATATCGCGGCCGCGCGCTGCGAAATAGTCGCCGACGCGCCCATACGCTCGCGCAATCGATCCGACAATGCGCGAAAATATCCATCGCGAATGATTTGCGCGGCATCTGCGGGCGAAATCGCGCGCTCAATTGCGGCGCATACCGATGCAAACCGATATGTTATCGCAATATGCATCGCGACGAGAATATGGCGCGAGCGTTCTTCTGGTTCTAATCGATCACAAAGCCACGCGACGAGGTATTCCGCGATCGCGACGTGTCCGCTCCGCATCGCATCCACCGCGGCTTTCGAGATGAAGATGACGCCAAGCGCTGGGAGACGCTCGCGCGCGGTGGATGCGCGCGCAATATCATCAAGTTCGCGCATGATAACCGCGATCTCACGCGCGGGTCCCACCGTTCCAGCGCACACGGCGAGCGGGTTAGCGAGCAAAGATATATTCTCGAGCCCGAAATCGCCTTCGGTCGCGCCACAGTTACCGCATGTGCATCGGCGCAATCGTCGCGCGCTTCCGTCGCGTAATCCCATTGTATCCGCAATTCGCGAGAACATCCACGCGTCGCACGATTGCGCCGCGAGCGCGAGCGCAAGACCCAATTCGTAATTCAGCTCGCGCTGATATGGGCGCGCCGTCGCGATGTTGTCGCGCATCGCGCTGTCGAAAATAGCACGCCGTGCGTCGCAATAGAAGCGCGGTTCGCGGTCGCCCGCGCTGAATTGCACCACTACCTCGATGACATAAGCGAAGAATTGACCATGATCCTCGCTCGCGCACTCGCATTCGTGCATACGGCGCGCGATGGTGTAAAGATCAACTAAACCGCGCGACGCGGCGAATAACGCAAACGAGCGCGCCGACGGATACCAAATGCGCATCGGCCGCGATCGTTGGGCGCGCGTGCGCGTGATGATGGCGGTGAATGGAATTTCGAGCGCGTTATCATCGGCGCCGCCATCGTTCACGCGTGGAAACATAAGCGTACCCTCGCGAATATCAGGTTGCGTGTCGCTCCATGAAAACGCGTCGCGCGTTACTCGCGGGAGCATATCGATGATGCGGCGAAATGACTCGCCGCTGATAATATCGAGGATAGACATTGCGGACGCGCGTATATAGTCCAGCGTTGAGTGGATTCAGTTTTGCGCGGGCGCGAAATAGTCACCGCGCGCTGCGGTGGCCAATCGGCGGCGAAAAAAAAAAGGGGGGGGGTCGGTGCCCAAGGCCGCGCGCGCGTCGACCGTCGTCATTTGTCGCGCGTTATCGGATTATTGAGCGATACGCGTTGCGCGCAATAAACGCCTATTCGATTCGCCTCGGAGAATAGCGAGCGCGCGTAAAGCGGAATCGCGCGAAGAGCGCGAAGCGTGGACTCCGGAAGCGCTGACTCTGGATGCGCTGGTACGAACCCGCTGGGCGGGATTTCCGCGAGCGTGCGATATACCGCGCCAAACGTCTCGCCGAATGAGATCGTTTCATCTATGATGCGATTCACGATGCGCTGACTGTGGCGCTCAACCGCGGCATGCAAAATCGCGATATAACGCGCTATATTGGCGCGACGCTGCGCGATTGTATCGCGATCATCTCGCTCCAACATCCACTGCAGCATGCGCGTGATTAATATCTCGCCGCCATATCCAACAGCAATCCGCGCAGCGCGCGAGATAATATCGGGATTAAGTCGCGCGTTGTCGAGCTCGAGCACCATCGTCGCGCCCTCGATCCAATTCGCGCGCACGGACGCATAAAGCACATGTTCAAGGACGCGCGTTGGCGCGCGTGTCATTTTCAGAAGTCGCGCAAGTTGCCGCTGATTTCGCGCCTGCGCCGCGAGCGGAACCGCCTCTTCGAGATCAGGGATCGGGTCGTCCCGGATCGCTGAGTGGGGGGGGCATGCCCCCCAGACCCCCTCCCAGAATGCGGCGATACTATCGCACGCGTGATCGAAAATCATATCGCGCGCGCTGCACCTCGCGCGCGGTTCGCGGGGGTCGCCAAACATCGCGACAACCTCGACGACGCTGACGTAGAAAAGACTATCGCCGCGCGGATCGTAGCGCGAATGCGACGGCATTGACGCGAACGGATAAGATCCATCCCCTCGATACGCGACGCATTTCTCGCATTGACACGTGTTCGCGAGCAGCTCTGTCGCATATAATTCATCCGCGCGCGCGTAAATGTCCGCGAATCCGCGTGATGCCGCGAATATTGCGAGATCATGCGCTTCCGGTCGCCATTCGCGATCTGTGCACGCGCCGATGCGCTCCGCGATTGCGCACACGCGCGCGTTCGCAGCACTGAGAGGGCGCGCGAATGGCCCTATTTCGCGATCGATGCCGGCCGGAAACGCGAGTGATCGGTCCCTTTTCCCATCTTCGCCCCATGTGAACGCGGCGCGCGTGCATCGCGGCATCATCGCGAATACGCGCTCGATCGTGGCGTCGTCAATAATATCGAGGATGGTCATGCTGCGCGCAGTTATTGGTGGGTATATCACGGTGCCGCGGATTCATTTTGCGCGCGTCGGCGGAATGCCCGCGCGCGTGCAAAAAATGAAGCGCCGTGGGCAATATACACACCAATAACCACGCACGGGCAATAATACCATGATTCGCGGAGCAAATGGGAAATATGTGGGCGCAGCGGCGGCGCGCGCTAAATTCATCATCGCGATCGCTATCGGCGCGCTTGCGTGCGCATCCGCGATATATATACTTTCTCATTCGACGCGCGCAATGGCATTCGCGCGCAGAAATATGGCGCTATTTTCGGTCCCAGCGTCGCGCTGGTTCGGCGAGAGTCTCGATACCGCGCGCATTCCGCATGTAATATGCGAAACGATAAATGGCGGCGATGTGACCACAGGTGCGCCTGTGACGACGCAAGGCGCGCAAACCCTCGATAATAAGACGTTCATCGCTGATCGCACGTGGTTTATTGATGGCGCAGATCCGCCTGGCGCGGGGCGCGCGCGATTTGATGTGGCGACGGCGACGGGCGATGTTATTGTGCGCGCGGTCGGCAGCGGGACGATTGTGCTTCCGGACGCGGGCGGCGGCGAGGTGGGAATGCTCATCGACGCGCCAATCGTGAACGTCAGTGGGCGATGGATTTTCTCGGACGCTACTCCCTCCCTTCTCGGCGGCGCGATTAATGTCGCCGGCGCGATTAATGCGGGCGGTGTTATTCACGCCGGCGATATGTCCGAATCCGATGTCGGGTTTCGCATCTACGCGGCGAGCGGCGGCCCGGGGCCGTTCTCCATCGGCTTCGATTATACGCGCAGCATTGCGCCCGATCAAATCGGGCGTTTAACGCTATTATGCGGCGGGACCGCGCACTCAACCAGCAATTCCGGCGAGATAATATTCGCGAGCGCTGGTGATGGGCACGCGGATAATCGCGTTGAGATCGGCGTTTATAATCACGCGGGGATGCTAAATGTGTATGGTGATCACGTAAGTATCAGCGGTGAGCTGCGGGTCGATGGCGCGACGCATTTATCCGCGCTGGCCGTCGGAGGCGATGCGGAAATTACGGGCGATGTATCGACCGATGGATCCATAACGGCAGGCGAACCAATCACCGCAGCATCAACGGCGGCATCAACGTCGCCCGCGACGGGCGCGCTCGTTGTCGCGGGCGGCGCTGGGATCGGGGGTGATCTTTACATCGGGGGCGCGATTCATGGTAATTTAGCCATCGCACGCGGCTCCATAACATCGACGTGGATGGGTTTTGAGATTCCTGGACTATCCACGCAGACCATCTATTATCGCAAAAATTATGGCGTAGCTACGCTTTGCACGCTCGATCGCTTTGAGGGCGTAAAAGATGCAGATGGTTTCCCCATCAAATGGTTTCCGGGGCTGCTGGGCCAGGTGGTATTACCCGCGGAATTTCGCCCGGCGGATACTTCGATTTCGACTATTGTTGTGTCCGAAGGTGGAGAGATGAAGATCGCGAGCGTGACGGTCCTCACCGATGGCCGTATCATCATTCGCAGGGCTGATTGGAGTGCGTGGACTCCCGGGGCCTCGATCGTTATTAATCCGTGGTGTATAAGCTACGCCGTCCCGGAATAGATACGCGAGCGCGAGTTAGGTGTCGCGCTTGCGCTGCGAGAGTGCGAAAAATAAGCTCGCGCGGCGTTCTTTTTTGAATCGCAGCGCGTGAGAGAATAACGAGAGCAAGCGCCTGCCCCATGACCGCGATTGATATCCTCGATGACGCTATGATAGCGCGCGCCGCCGCATTTATGATGTTCGATCTCGTCGCGTCGCCGCTCCGCGCAGCACATTTTCGCGCTGCGCGAGCAATCCCAACGAGCGCACCCACGAATCCGCATTGCATCGTTACGCACGCCGCGCGCATTCGCTCGCCCGAATTATGTCTTCGCGCGCTTGAATGGTCGCTCGCGTATGCTAATGTACGCCGCGCGCGGTTTCTGGCGGCGATGTATTTACCTTCGCCTCCTGGTGTTGGCGATTGCGATCCATCGCGATTTTCGACGCTTCCAGCGGACGAGAGCGGAAATCCATGCGCGCGATGCAATCTACCGCACGATTGGCGCGGCGAAGAAACGATAATGATTACAGCGGCGCGGATCAAATGGTGCGATGGAATCCACTTCGCGATTCAGCGCGGCGCTCGCGGTGCCGGCGATCTCGCGGCAGAATGCGCGCGCATGCAATGGCCCGCCGGATGCGAGATCGCGCGCGAAATGGTGCGGGGTAACGCT
The DNA here is from genome assembly GCA_023227925.1 of Candidatus Omnitrophota bacterium. Lineage (GTDB taxonomy): Bacteria > Omnitrophota > Gorgyraeia > Gygaellales > Profunditerraquicolaceae > JALOCE01. The sequence goes on along the minus strand of JALOCE010000040.1, from coordinate 5,894 downwards.
GATCTGAGTATTGCGAACCGAATCCTCGATGGTGCCATCGCGTCGCGGTGGGAGCGCGGTATTTGGCTTGCGAGCGAATATTTTCGCGCTGACGGCGCACGCATTGACTCGCGTGATCAGGAATTTATTCGCGCGGCGAAGCAGGCCTTTCGCCAGCGATGGATGGAGGGATGCGAACTTATTATCGCGCATTTTAAGCCGATATTCCCGCCAAATAAATGGCGCAAGCTCAAGCGCCGAATGGCGAAGCGCGTCGCGAACGTAGGCTGGGATGAAGGGCGCGCGATTTGTGCGTCGCAATGATCGCGAGGCGCACGCGTCGCGCGAGCCTCATTTTTTGAATGGCGCGGCGCGGTGTATAGCGAAAATGGCGAACGCGAGTCGATGTCGCGCTCCTCTGCTTGATATTCTCGACGCCACGATGATAATGCGCGTCGCGCGCTTCCTCACATATCGCGCGTTTTTCGCGCCACTTTGTGCATCGTGCGCTCGCGCTGCCGAATGCGCGCCGCGCTCAGAGCCTCACTCGTGGCGAGGAATGATCGGATATAGCGCGCGCATTCGCTCGCTCGCGGCGCTCTCGCGATGCCAGCGCGATTGGAGAGGCGCGTGCGCGCTGCGTGATTCTGCGATCGATGATATGTGGATCGAGGGATTGGAATTATCGGTGGAATGGTGGCGCGCAATCGCGCGCCCGGGTGGTCACATCGGCGAATTTATTGATCCCGTCGTGTGTCTTTTCGCGACCGCTGCCCGCCGATGGATGGCGGGCTCGCGCCTCGTTGCGCGTCTCGGTATCAACGCGTTCGCGGCGGCGGCAACGTTCGAGATAGTACTATTGGAATCATTCGCGGCGCCCGTATATCGCGGATGGGTCGCGGGACTCGACGTCATTCGCGAAATTATATTTGCGCGCGACGACGCTGCGGACATCTTGCGCCGGCGCGCGTGCGATATGGTTCAAATTATCGCGCGAGGAAGCGCCGCGCCGGAGGTTGTGCGCGCGTGTCGCCGCCGCTACTGCGTAGTGCAAACCGGCTTTGACGATGACGATGGTTGGCAGATCGTTGGCCGCGACGTTAATAATCCGCGCGCGAGTGGTGAAGATGAGCCCGCAGACGCGACCGACGATGAATTTCTCGGCGTGATTTGCGATTGGTTGCGCGCGATCGGCGATGATCACGCGGCGCGGCGTGTGCGCGAATGGTATGATGCAATACGCGCGATGGGTCGGCGTGACGATCTTTACGCGTCCAGTCTCGGCGTGCGATGGATTGATTACGCGTAGCGCATGGTGGGCGGGGTCTTTTTTTTTGAATCGCGCGCGGTCAGCATAACGATCACGCGCGCGATGTCTCTTGATATTCTTGGCGATGATATGGTTGCGCGGATTGTGCAATTCTTAGCATACCGCGTGGGGTCGCGCGAGCGTTCCGATGGCGGTGTATTTGTCACCATATTTCTCGCAACATGCGCGCGCGCGCGTCGCGGTGCGTTATCATCGCCGATCGCGCAGCTTCAATGGCGCGATCCGGTCGCGCTGCTTGCTCACGCTGTCCGCGCGCGGTCGCTCGCGATGTGTGATTGGGCGCGCGAACGCATGATGTCGCGAGACGATCCGCTGGACGAATGGAGCCCATATCTCAATATCGAGAGCGTCATTCTATGCGAATCCGCGCGCGATGGATGGGAAATCGGTGCGCATAGCGCGTGTGATAGATTGGTGCAAATAGCGCGCCGCGAATCGCATTGCCTCGATGATAGCGCGTTTTGCGAGGCGATTGGCGCCGCAGCGCGCGACCGTTGGGTCGAGGGTTGTGCGCTCATTTGCAGCGCGTACGCGCGGGCGCGCGGATCCGTAATCGCGATGGCAGCCGCGATCGAGCAGATTGTCGATAACGAATGGCGCGCTGGCGTGGTGATTTTGCGCGATTTATGTCGCGCGGGTGCGCTCGATGAAAGCGCGTGCCGCAACGCGATAACGAACCACGCAAGAATGCGCTCGCGCGACGCGTTTCGCGAATTCCATAGCGCGACGCGCGATTGGCGCGTCGTGGCGCCACTTTTTTCGCATTGCGCGCAGCCCCGCGAACACTCGCGAAAAATGAACTCGCGCGCGATATAGTATGAACCATGCCTGAATTCACATCACTTTTCGGTGTCGTTGCGCCGCTCGCGGTGCAGTATGTCGCGCCCGGTGTTGATCATTGCGGGCACGCGCGCGATTATGATGAATTTCCGCTTCACACGGTGCCCGCTGAGATTCGTGCGTGCATGGAGTGCGCGATTCGTCGCGCCGCTGCGTCGGGCGATCGCGCTCTTCTATTCGAGGCCGGGCGCGCGTACATTGAGCTGCCCGCGGCTCTCAAAACGCGCGAATTCGAGTGGCGCGCGCTGAGTACTGTCGCGCTCGAGAATTGGCACGAGGGATGCGAGATAATCCGCCTGATCGCGATGGAGAGCTCCGCGCACGATCCCGCGCATATTACCGTCCCGCTCGTCGCGTCCTATCTCGGCGTTCTTCTCAGATTCGCGCGCTTCAACGAGCGCGATAGTGCCGAAATGATCGCGTGCGCGGAGATGGTTGCGCGCTGGCTCGCGGAATTTGGATTCACCGCCGATTACGCGAGCGCGATGGTGCGCGATCGTCTCGAAATGATATACGACAACCCGGAGACGTTTGGGCTGCATGATCCGCGCGCGATTATTGTTGCGGCGGAATGAGCGCCGGGGGCGCGCTTTTTTTGAATCGGCGCGCGCGGATTATATGTCCGCGATCGCCATACTCGATGAAGCGATGCTCGGACGCGTCGCGCTGTTTATGAGCCCGCGCGATGGTCGCGATGATGACTTATTTATCATTCCGCTGGAAGCAGTATGCGAGCGCACGCGCGCGTTTATCCTGCGTCGCGCCAAGATAATGGCGGATGACGGGCGCCAGAATCAGCGCATGCGCGCGGGCAATGAAAAGCGCAATCCGTTGGCGCTCGCGGAGCGCGCTCGAGTGGTGTTGCGCATTGAACGAGCGCTATTGCGCAGCGTTGGGCGCGAATAGCATGCAATCAGCGTTGCTAAAAATATCGGACGTGAACGCGATTATTACCGAATCAGCGCGCAAATGCTGGATCGATGGCATTCATTTCGCGCGCGAGCTAATAATGAGTACTGCGCGCGGTGATAATGATCATCGCGAGCTCATGATGCAGGAGCATGAGCGGTCCGCGATTCATGCGGCCAGGATCGCGATTGAGACGCACTGGGATGATGGTTTCGCGGCTGCAATGCGGATATATTTCGAGTTTACCGAGAGCGGTTGCGACTATAAGGCGGAAGCGATGGAGGATATTATCGCGCGATCAATAATCGCGAATTCCTCTCGGCACGTCGCGCTTATGCGCGATATCATACACTCGCACGCGCGATTGCGCCACCACGAACCTCTATTTTACGAGCTCGTTGTTTGGTGCGCGCGCGAATATGAACTATCACTCAAAGCGTCAACCATCGAGAGCATCTCGGCGCGAAAGAAAGCCGCGGCGGAATGTTACGCGCTGATACGCGAATCGATGCACGATCGAGTCGAAGATGATATTGCGCGCTGGATTGCGGCGGCGAACGAGCAGGCGCGCGGTCATCATTAATCGCCACTCGCGCAAGTGGAGTGCTTTCGCCGCCACTCGCGCTAACGCGCGCTCTTTTTTGAATCGGCGCCGCGGATTATATATTCCCCCAATGGCACTTGCGATTCTCGACGCCGCCATGACCAAGCGCGTCGCGCAATATATGGGTCCCGGCGCGTTTTCGTCGCCGCTGCGCGCGATTTGCGTTCGCGCGCGCGACATGAATATCAGAATCATCGTCGAGAAATATTATCGCGCGCTCGAGGATATCCAAAGCGATCCTGAGGTGCTCGGCGCGATGCGGGACTTGGATACCGACGCGTGCGAATTAATATGCTTCGCGGTCGAGGCTCGCTCGCGTGTGGGTTGCGAATGTGTGATTAATAGCGCGAGCGCAGTAGACTTTGAATTGCCTGACCGTTCATCGGCGCGCGGATACGTTCTCAGTTGCGCGCTGATTGAATCTGCGTACGCGCGGTGGTCGGAGGGATTATTTATCGCGATCGCGTGTATGGGCGCGCTCGCTCCCTATCAACAAGAAGAGGTATCGCAATCTTTGTTGCGCGCGATGCTGATTTCGATGCGCGAGAATTGGCACGAGGGTTGCGCGATTATGCTTGGCGCGATGGTCGAGCGCGCCGGTTTTGGTGTTCGCGCCGGGTCAATGCGCCCAATAATTATCATGCTCGCGAGAGCCGGATACGCCCGAGGGTACGCGATGGTGCGCGACGTACTGCGCACGCGCGCTGATTACGTTGTGCGCACGCGCGAATGCTGCCGCGAAATATTTATTATCGCCATTTCTTCACTGCGCGACTTTGCGCGCGATTGGTTGCGCGAAATCGGCGATGATGATCGCGCGATCGACGATTTTGAGCGCGCGTGTGGCGCGACGTAATGGCGACGCGCCACTGCCTTATTTTTTGAATCCACGCGGTGAAGGCATAATAAATGGCGCCATCTTTCCTCGATATTCTCGACGGCGTTATGCTATCGCGAGTTGGCGCGCATATGGGCCCCGGCGCGTTTTCGCGACCGTTACGCGCGATTTGCACTCGCGCGCGCGATGCAATAGCCGACCCCGACGAGTGCGATAGCGAGGTAATGATTATATTCGCGATCGAGTTGCGCTCGTTACGCGCGTGCGATTGGGCGCGATGCGCGAGTGACGTATCGCGCAATGAGGGGATTGAATGCGCGTTTTTACGCGAGGCGACGCGCGCGCGGTGGCGCGATGGGATGATTATGGCGCGCGATTGGATTACGGCGCGCGTTGGAGCGCTTCACGCGCGACGCGGTTATTGGATGGAACTGAAAGATATCGCGTCCGCGCTCGGGATGATCCTCAGCGATACGATCGCGCGTGCTCGGGCGGACGCTGGGTGGAGCGATGAATGCGCGTTCATATGCAACGCATTCATATCGTCGGGGCTGGGATTTCACGTTGTAGCGCAGCATATCGCGCGCGAATTTGTGCGCGCTGAATGGCCCGATGGTTGCGTTGCTTTGTGCGGGGTGATTGCGCGCGATGCGGGTCACGCGCGATTATTATGCCGCGAGCTCACGATATGCGCGCGTAATTATGGCGCCAGCGGTTTCCTCGATGGACCGCATCCCGACGAAGCGCGCGCCGACGCAGTGGCGCGAGATTTTTACGCGTTGGTGCGCGCGTGGATGTGTGATCTTGGGCATTCGGACGGTGAAACCGTGGGTCTCATGGTTGATTGGTTCGCGGAGGCGGCGACGCGCGACTGGATTACCGATGGCGGCGATAGTGATCTCGAGTAGCGCCGGCGCACGGGTGGTTTTTTTTTGAATGGCGACGCGCGAGTATACGATGGCGGAATCAGCGAGCGAATGCCGGGGAGCGGGCGCGCGCTCCCTCGATATTATCAGCGAAGAGATGATTGGCCGCGTCGCGCAATATCTCAAGTATGATATTATCGCGGCGCCATTTCGCGCTTCCTGCAAGCGCGTGCGCGCAATGAATTTCGCGGATTGGGGTGTTGTTTCGGCGCCGATGCACTGTATTGTTTGTCACGCCGCGCGCATTCGCTCGCTGGAATTATGTGAGATGGTGATTGAATTGGCGAGCGATGATGATGAGGAAGCGCTGTGTGGCGACAGCACTCCGCGCGTGAGCGTGAGTGGCGACAGCACTCCGCGCGTGAGCGTGAGTGGCGACAGCACTCCGCGCGTGAGCGTGAGTGGCGACAGCACTCCGCGCGTGAGCGTGAGTGGCGACAGCACTCCGCGCGTGAGCGTGAGTGGCGA
>JALOCE010000039.1 GCA_023227925.1 Candidatus Omnitrophota bacterium | reverse complement strand
CGGAAAGAGATCTTCAAAGAATTCCAGTTTGACGAAAACCTATACAGGTATATGTATATGGAGGATGATGATTTTGCTTACCGCCTTTCCCGGAAATACCAGAATTATTTTACGCCGGCCGCAAAGGTCATTCACTTAGGCCCTTCCGAAAAAAGGGATGATTTTGTGAGGGCGCACGCTTTAATCAAGAACTTTTTCTATTTACATAAGAAGAACTTTCCAAAAACAATCAAATATGAATTAGCTTTTTTTTGGGCATTGACCGGCTGGGTGTTCATTGAGTTTACGCAGGCACTATTCTTTAAGAAAATTGACAGGATCAGGGGCTTATTTGCCGGGCTGAAGGAAGAGTGCCCGTTGAATAAAATATCTAAAAGGAGATGATGAATGAACCGGATTAAAGTTGTGGGTATGCTCTATCTTATCTTGAGTATCTGCGGTATCCTGCTCTACGGGATGCTACTTCTTAGGTTTACTTTACCCGTGCTTATGATCACGGCTTTTATTGCGACAGCTTTATGTTTGGGAATGTTGGGTTGGGTCGGTTTCATTATGCTGAAGACTCCCCAGCTAAAAGACTAGATTTACTATGAATAAAAAAGTTTTACTGATCAATCCCAGCCTTCCGCCTTCAGGGTGGCTGGCGATAGAAAAATTACCTCCGTTGGGCCTGGCCTATTTAGCGGCAGTCCTGGAAAAGGAAGGCGTGGAGGTGAAAATTTTCGATAATTATCTTTTTGGCAAAAAAAACGATTTTGTCAAAGGGCTATTACAGGAATTTGATGCCGATATAGTGGGTATTTATTGTAGCACTGCTACTTATATTTCTTGTTTAGAGATAGCGCGGATAATAAAAGAAAGCAATCCGGATAAGATAGTGGTTACTGGCGGGCCGCACTCTACCTTATTTCCCGAGCAGATGTTAAATTCTGGCTTTTTTGATGCCGTAGTCTTGGGAGAGGGCGAGTATATTTTCCGCGATTTTGTAAAAAGCCATTCCAGGCAGGATTGGAGGGACATAAAAGGGTTAATGTTCAAGGAGAATGGTAACATTGTTTCTACGGGCAGGGCCGAGTTCATCAGCAATCTTGATGATCTTCCTATGCCTGCGCGCCACCTCTTGCCCATGGATAAATACCCAACGGTAGTTGAATTTTTGGATATTTCACCGGTTTACAGCCTGAATACTTCCCGAGGATGCCCTTTTTCCTGTACTTTTTGTTCGGTAAAAATAATCTGGGGAAGAAGTTATAGGAGTTTTAGTCCCAAGCGTGTCGTGGATGAGGTCCAGCTTCTAGTTGAAAAATATGGCGCAAAGGGGCTTTATTTCCGGGAAGACAATTTTACCTTAGACTCCAGGAGAGTTATCGAGATCTGCCGTTTAATAAAACAAAGGGGGATCAAGTTTCAATGGGTCTGTGAAAGCAGGGTGGAGCATATCAAAGAAGATGTCTTAAAGGAGATGTCGGAAGCAGGATGTAAAGCTATCTGGTTTGGCGTGGAATCCGGTTCAGAGGAGACCTTACAGCTGGTTGATAAGCGTATTACTAAAGCAGATGCCTTGGCTGCATTCTCTTTATGCAAGAAATATAATATAAAAACAGGGGCTTCGTTTATCCTGGGGCTTCCCCGGGAGAAAATAGGCGATATGTATAAAACACTTATCTTTGCCGACGAACTCGATGGCTACTGGACTTGGTTTAATTATTATTTGGGTATACCGGGAAGTTCTCTCTACGACATGGTGGTAAAGGAGGGGCTTTACGACCAGATCGACGCAAACGGGATCGCCAGGATAAAAACAAAAGACTTTGACTATAAGAAAGCAATGCAGATCCGCAGGCAGATCATGCTCATATATTATTTCTTGCGGCCTAAGAGGCTCCTAAGGCTTATGCTGGAATCGTTCAGGGCAGGCACCTGGCAGGACTATCTGATCGGCGCACTGAAGATATTAAAAATTTATAAGGTATTTTTATAACGGGTTATTTATGAAAAAGAATATACTTATTTCTTTGCTTTTTTTGATCCTGGTTTTTATTTTTACCTTCCCGCTTATACCGCAATTGACTAATTATATACCCGGATTTTTTTCTACTGATGAGCCTTTCGGCGCTATTTCAAATATCTGGCGCGGGAAATATTTATTACAAAGCCATCTTTCCCTGGAGCATAATCTTATGATAGCCTATCCATTCGGGGTGCATACATTTTCTTCGGGATTCGTTCAGCCTGTATGGATGGCTTTAAATTATTTTCTTGCGATAATCGCCTCGCCCATTTTGTCATGGAATATACAAATTATTATCAATCTTTTCTTGAGCGGATTCATTACCTATATGCTGGTTTTCTATTTGACCCGGAGTACCCTTGTGGGTATATTTTCCGGTATGGTTTTTGCTTTTTGCCCTTACAGTTTTATGCGCGTCTGGCAGCATTTAGGCTTGACTTATAATGAATGGATACCCTTATGCCTGTTAGCAGCAATACTTTTAAGGGAGAACCAAAACAAAAAACATATTTTGTTATTTTTTGCAAGCCTTGTCCTGCTTTTTTCGTTTGATCTATCAGTAGCTTATCTTGGGGCGGTATCCTTATCCTGCTTATTTATTTTTATATTATTCTATGATTGGAGGGTAAGATTTAAGGCTTCCCTAAGGCGCGATTTTAAGTATTTCGGGATCGCTGTTATTACGGGGCTATTCGCCCTCGCCATTACATTGCTTCCTACCATCATTAATGTTTTCGTTAGCCAAAAGTCAAAGGTTAATTCTGCGGTGGCAGGAGCGCACAACCCGTATCTTCGGCCATTCGAAGATTTATTTTCGCAGTCAGCCAGGCCTTTAAGTTATTTTTTACCGGCCAGCGTCCATCCTGTATTTGGTAAGTTTACCGAAAATTTTGTCGGTTCTAGTTGGTATGGTGAAAGTTTCACAGAACATACTCTTTATCTGGGGTGGGTCCCTTTAATTTTAGCATTCCTGGCTTTTAAAGGATGGAAGAGGAGAAAGGAAAAAGAAAGCCCTTATATCGGGTTCTTCATTTTTCTGGCTGTTATAGCTTGGTTGTTCTCGCAGCCGCCATGGTGGAATATTGGCTCCTTTAAGATTTATATGCCTTCATTTTTTATGTATAAAATCTTACCGATGTTCAGGGCATATTGCCGTTTTGGGATCGTGGTCATGTTGGCGGTGGCAGTATTGGCCGGTTTCGGCCTTAAGCTGATTTTACAACGCTTTAAAGCTAAAAATATAAAAATCATCATCGCTGGTATTATTTTTGCTCTGTTGCTTTTTGAATTCTGGAATTATCCGCCATTTAAAGTCATAGATATATCGAAAGTGCCGGATGTCTATTACTGGCTCGGGGAACAGCCGGGAGATTTCGTAATTGCAGAATACCCGTTAGATATAGAAGGCCCCAATGAGATGTATAAATTTTACCAGACTGTCCATCATAAGAAGATGATAAATGGCACGACCCCGGGAACATACCCTAACAGGTTAGCGCGTACCATCACCAGGTTATCCAGTTTAGATACGGGAAATATTCTGAAGTGGATGGGGGTTAAATTTGTTTTGGTCCATGAACAGGAATATCTGGATACTGAATTAAAAGAACAAATAGAGGAGTTAAAAGAGATCGTTTTGGATAAGCAGCTTAAGTTAATAAAAACTTTTCCGGCTCAAGATTGCCCTCATCCAGGGATAATGTGTATCCAAAAGAGCGGTAAAGTAGATGTGTATGAATTATTAGCAAACCCGGTTGAGCCAAAGATCGAATAAAGATGAATATATTAGGTTTATCCTGTTTTTATCATGATAGCGCTGCCTGCCTTGTACGTGATGGCGAAATCGTGGGTGCGGTTCAGGAAGAGCGTTTCACCCGCAAGAAGCACGATTTTAACTTTCCTATAAATTCCATAAATTGGTGTTTGGAAACCGCGAATATAAAGCCTAAAGACCTGGATTACGTCGTATTCTATGATAAGCCGTTTATAAAATTTGAGCGGATATTGGAAACTTATCTTATGTATGCGCCGTCAGGGATAAGACAATTTATCCAGGCTATGCCGTTATGGCTGAAGCAAAAACTATGGATCCCGGGATTAATCCGGAAAGAGCTGGGGTACAATGGGAATATCCTATTCACAGAACACCACGAGTCGCACGCCGCCAGCGCATTCTATCCTTCGCCGTTTAAGGAAGCAGCCTTCCTGACTATGGACGGTGTCGGAGAGTGGGAAACAGCAAGTTTTGGCGTAGGAAAAGAGAATGGCCTGGAATTAGAGTATTATCTTAAATTTCCGCATTCCCTGGGGCTATTGTATTCTGCATTTACATATTATACCGGCTTCAAAGTTAATTCCGGTGAATATAAACTTATGGGATTGGCGCCCTACGGAGAACCAAGATACAGCAGCTTGATTTTAGATAAGCTTATCGACCTTAAGGAAGACGGTTCATTTAAACTGGATATGAAGTATTTCGGTTATTGTAATGGATTAAGGATGACTAATCGGAATTTCGAAAAGTTGTTTGGCGGCCTTCCCAGGAAACCGGAGACAAAGATCACGCAAAGAGACATGGATATCGCCGCGTCTATTCAGAAGGTAACCGAAGAGATAATGCTGAGGATGTCCAGGTACGTGCATAAGGCCACAGGCCAGGATAAACTTTGCCTTGCCGGAGGAGTCGCCTTGAATTGTGTCGGCAACGGCCGCATTTTACGCGAGGGGCCTTTTAAGGAGATATGGATTCAGCCGGCAAGCGGTGACGCGGGCTGTGCGTTGGGAGCTGCGCTTTTGATTTGGTATAAATATTTAGCTAATAAGCGGATTACGGATGAAAGAAGCGATATGCAAAAGGCTTCTTTATTGGGGCCTTCTTATAGCGACGATTATATAGAGGATTTTTTAAAAAAAGAAGGAGTCCGTTATAAGAAACTATCGTATCCAGATATGCCGGAAACGGTTTCGGATTTAATCATGCAAGGTAAAGTCATCGGTTGGTTCCAGGGGCGCTTGGAATTCGGGCCGCGGGCCTTGGGCGCAAGGAGTATAATCGCAGATGCCCGTAATCCCGAAATGCAATCCAAGATGAATCTGAAAATTAAATATCGTGAATCATTCCGGCCTTTTGCGCCTGCGGTTTTGGAAGATGTGATTAGCAATTGGTTTGATTTGGATAAGGATAGCCCGTATATGCTTTTAGTAGCACCGTTAAAAGAAGACAAAAAGATAAAGGTGGAAGATCCTACGGATAGGCCGGCAGGCTTTGACCGGTTAGAGGCCTTGCGTTCGGTAATACCTGCCGTTACTCATGTGGACTATTCAGCGAGAGTCCAAACGATAAAAAAAGAAGATAATCCCTTGTATTACGATACGGTAAATCAATTTTATAAAAAGACCGGCTGTCCCGTGATAATCAATACTTCTTTTAATGTAAGAGGCGAACCGCTTGTTTGTAGCCCGGAAGATGCTTTCAGGTGTTTTATGCGGACAGAAATGGATTACCTTGTAATGGGAAGGTTTTTATTGGATAAGGAAGAGCAAAAAGCAATCAAAGAAGATACAAGTTGGCAAAAGCCTTTTGAGTTGGATTAATAATATGAGAAGATCAGTTTTTATCCGTCCGTTTATTTTAATTCCCGTATATATATTGCGGATAATTTTAGCTATTTTGTTTTACCTGGTGTTGGCTCCTATAGGGCTTATTATGAGGTTGTTTAGAATAGACCTCTTAGACAGAAAAATTGATAAAAAAAAGAGATCCTACTGGAGAAAAAAAGAAGAAGCTGTTTGTGGCCTGGCCAGTTATGAAAGACAATTCTAAGGAGAATAAAATGAAAAAAATACTATATACGGTCTTGATTGTAATTTTATTTTTAATGGTTATATGGCATATTAATAATAATCCTAAATTTATTGCCTCTCATTTAATTAAGAGCGGCGGGATCCATCCGGGCAATTTAAAATACCGGGTCAATTTCTTCGGTATCATTCCTGTAGGGGAAGCTATTTTTACTCTTGAAAAGATAGAGGATTATAAGGGGAAAAAAGTTTACCATCTGAGCGCAACCGCGCAGCTTCTAAAGCTGTATTCGGGATTATGGAAGGGGCATGCTATTATAGATTCATATGTGGATATGCAGGCTTTAAGCCCGGTACTATTCAAGCAAAAGTTAGAAGCCCCGGGCAAAGAGAATCCCGATAAAGAGGTATTCTATGATTTAGAAAATAGCACGATGAGCCTAAATGGCGTAGTGCGTCCGATATATCCCAATACCCAGGATCCGCTTTCTGCGATATTCAATCTTAAGCGTATGGATTTTACCGGCAATAAAGAGATTGAGTTCAATATAAATACCAATCAAAAAAATTATATCTTAAAGGGGACGGCAAAAGAACAAGAGGTGTCAATAAATAACAAGATGTTCAAGATTATAACCGTAAATTCCGAGATCAAAAGGAGAGACAAGGACCCGCACCATAAATCCAATGTCGAGATAATATTACTAAAAGCAGAACAGAATATACCTATTCTGATAAAAGTTTTCGCCAGCGGCGCATTAATCACGGTAAAATTAGTGGAAATTAATTGATAAAATCTATGCCTGAAAAAAAGCTGGTATCTATTATCATCCCTACTTATAACGAGGCAGAGAATGTCGGGGACGTATTAAAGCGCGCTATATCCGTTTTAGATGGCAATGGCGGGATAAAATACGAAATATTGGTTATTGACGATGATTCCAGCGATAATACCGTTGGTGTTGCGCAAGAGGTCTTGGGAGAAAAAGGGAGGGCGATCAGGCGTATCGCAGATATAAAGAGCCTTTCTCTTTCGGTGCTAGGCGGAATAAAAGAAGCAAGGGGTGATATTATCGTAATTATGGACGGAGACGGCAGCCATCCTCCTGAGTTGATCCCTACCTTCATTAAAAATATAAAAGAAGGCTGTGATTTAGTAATCGGCAGCCGCTATATTCGTGGTGGCGGAACTGTAAATTTTCCGCTCTCGCGTAAGATAGTTTCGCGCTTTGCCTGTTTCCTAGGCAGATTGGTGAGCAATGTAAAAGATAATACTTCCGGATTTTTAGGCATAAAAACAAGCGCGTTGGAGGGTGTCGTACTTACGCCTTCGGGTTTTAAGATAGGCCTGGAAATATTCGTTAAAGCCCGCGTCAGCCAGTTTAAAGAAGTGCCTTATGTTTTTGTCAACAGAGTCAAGGGCAAGAGTAAGCTAAAGACGAAGACCGCCATAGAATACATTTGCCAAATTTTTGGCCTCTTTAAGTATAAGATTTCAAAAGACAAAAAAGTATGCTCGTAAGCTTAATCGACGGCTTATTTATTTTTTATATAATTTTTTATTTAAGCCTTTTTATTCTTCCGCTTTTTAATATCTCCAATATTTCCGGTCCTACCATAGGGTTGGTGTTTTTATGCTGCCTAAGGTATAAAATCAACAAAAATAATTTTTTTGAAAATCCTTTCATGAGGACGTTAAGAAATATAAGCCGGTTAAGCGATAAAACGCTATTATCCATATTGATTCTTATTATTTTTCTTACCCTGTCCATTTTAAGCATAACCAGGCATCTTAGTTTTTCTTCGGGCTCATCGGATTTAGGGATATTCGATCAGGCGATATGGAATACGGCGCAGGGAAATATATTGTTTTCTTCTCTAAAGGGGAATATAAATTTACTCGGCGATCACTTTGAGCCGATATTGTTGGTTATAGCGCCCCTTTATAAAATCTGGCCTAGCGCATTGGTCTTATTGATATTACAGTCTTTTTTACTCGCCTTTGCAATAGTCCCCTTATATTTGATCGCGAGTAAAATATTAAAGTCGCGGTTCCTTATTTTTGTATTTATTGTTTCCTATATTTTATCGGAGGCAATGAGAGGAGTGGCTTTATCGGATTTCCATCCCGAATGTTTTATTTTACTGTTTTTATTCTGGGCCTATTATTTTTTATTGCAAAAGAAAAATCTCTGGCTATTTTTCGTTACATTTCTATTATTGCTCTGTAAAGAAGATACCGCTTTTTTGATTAGCGGGCTTGGTATCTTTGCCCTTTTTTTCCAAAAGAGATTTAAAACAGGGGCTGCTCTATTTATTATCGGCATTGCGGCTTGGGCCCTCCAGACAAAATTTATTATTCCGTATTTCAATCCAGCGGGGAAATATTCGTATATGGACAGGTTCCCCTTTGGCCTGACTTATGCGGATAATCTAAGGGCGGTTCTTGGAGACCCGTCATTATTAGTAAAGCTTTTGTTCCAGAAAGCAAAAATTATCTATTGCCTGAAATTGTTGGGGCCTGTAGTATTTTTACCGTTATTAAGCCCGGCGCATTATATATTGGTTGCGATCCCTTTATTTAAGAATCTTTTACTCGCGCATATAAATTTTTCCGGATTTTATGATATTACTTCGCATTATACTGCCGGGATCATCCCTTTTATATATATCGGCGCAATTTACGGTGCTGGTTGGCTTGCAAGAAAGCTGCATTTAAGAAAGGCAGCCTTGTTTATCGGAGGTTTTGCCCTTTTAAGTTCACTATTTTTTTATGGCAAGACAGACGGCTATCAACTCGCCAGATTTACCGAGGGTATTAAAAATAATCACAGTATCGAGAAATTATCATATTTACGATTAGTCCCTGCAGAGGCTTCAGTGGCAACTAACTTTAACATTGTGCCGCATCTATCTCATCGTAAATACATATTTGAATGGAACCCTAATTCCCGGATGAGTAAGATTACAGAGTATCTGGTTATAGATATGGATTTATTGGAGTATCTTTCCCCGTCGGATATTGCTAATATAGCGCCTTACTTTGCAGAAATTAAAAATATGGGGTATAGAAAAGTTTTTTCCAGTCCGGATGGCAAGTTTTTAATATTCCATAATCCCGCTATAGACAAATCTTTGGTTGAGAGGGTGAGTTTTACGCCATAAGCAATAGGAGTTTTAGATGATTACTTTATTTCTGATGAATATTATCGTAGGTATCTCCGGTTTCCTTGTAATTTATAAGGTTTTAAAATTTAAGAATTTTATAGATTCGATATTAGCGTTATTTATCTTCTGTTTTGCGCAGATCGTATTTAGCGAGCTTCTCTTGGGCATTTTAGGCCTGCTTTATTTAGAAAATCTTATCCTGATTAATTTAGCCATTCTTTTGATCATTTTATTGGCTACTAAACATAAAACACATTCATATGTTCCTGTGAGAATAGATGAGATTATTGAAGAGTCCAGGGCTAATAAAGCAATCTTATTGGCTATTTCTGTAATATTGGGTTTTGGCCTGGCTAAGGCTTGTGTTAATCTTTTTAATCCGCCTTTTGGCTGGGATTCCCTGAATTATCATTTTACTTTTCCCGTGGAATGGCTCAAGCATGGTAATTTAGATAATCCTATTACTATTGCCGATGACCCTAGCCCATCTTATTACCCTATAAATGGCTCTTTATATTTTCTATGGTTGATGATCCCCTTGAAAAATGTATTTTTAGCCGACCTGGGGCAGCTTCCATTTTTCATTTTGGCCTTTTTAGCCGTGTTTAATATCGCAAGGAAGTTAAAAGTAAACAGGGTATTATCTTTTTACGCGGCAGCGTTATTTCTGATTATCCCTAATTTTTTTAAGCAATTGCAGATCGCCTATGTAGACGTGATGGTGGCAGCTTTGTTCTTGGCCTGTCAGAATTTTTTATTTTTGTTGAGCAGGGAGTTTACTTTTAAGAATACTTTTATTTACTCTTTAAGCCTGGGGTTACTTCTAGGCACAAAAACCGTAGCCTTACCGTATTCTATTTTATTATTTATACCCTTTGTTTATCTTTGGCTCCAAAATTTTAGAAAAACGAAGCTTTTTGTATTCTCTATAATCGTAATTGCTATCTGGGGAGGTTTTAGCTATATCAGGAATTTTGTTGATACCGGCAATCCTTTATACCCATTGGATTTTCAGCTTTTTGGCAAGGCTATATTCAAAGGCGTAATGGATAAAAGCATTTATAGCGCCCATTTCAGAATGGAAGATTATGCGTTAACCAAGCTTTTATTCCATGAAGGCCTGGGCGTTCAGACCCTGCTATTTATTTTACCGGCGGTGTTCCTGGCGTTACCCATAGCGCTTATTAAAAAAAGGAAGGCCATCAATTTTAACCTGGTATATTTTTTGGTTATGCCGTTATTGCTTTATTTGGTTTACCGGTATGTGATTCCCCTTGCCAATGTAAGGTATCTATATCCGCTTTTAGGCATTAGTATTGTATCCGGATTTTATACGCTAGAAACCCTGCGTGTCCCCAGGCTTATTATTGGAATTTCGGTTGCAATATGTACATTGGCATCTATGTCGGAATTAGCTAAACGCCAAGAGCTGATCTCCTCGATTGTGATAACGTTTTTATTATTATCAATACTAATTTTCCTGCTAAAATATATAAAATTTAAGCAAGTTATAATGAAGCCTTTGTTTGTTATTTTGTTTTTAGTTTTGTTAATTTTTTCTTTAGCGCTTATCGAGAAAAATTATCTAAAAAATGAGTACAAAAGATACATAAAGATGGTAAAATATTCGGGTTTCTGGCCTGAAGCGACAAAGGCCTGGGATTGGCTGAATCAAAATACGTACGGTAATAATATCGCTTATGCAGGCAGGCCCGTTGTTTTTCCTTTATACGGGACTAGTTTTAAAAATAATGTGTATTATGTCTCCGTAAATAAAATAGAACCGGCTAAATTACATTATTTTAAGGACAGCCGCTATACATGGGGCTATGATTTTTTAAGCCTGCATAAGAATTTAGAAGCCGAAGGCAATTATCGCTCTGGCGCAGAATATTCTACCTGGCTAAGTAACCTTATCAAAAGGAATACCGAATACTTATTTATTTATTCATTGCATCAGACAAAAGAAGTTTTATTTCCGATAGAGGATGTTTGGGCAAAAGAGAACCCCAAAGAATTTATTCCTGTTTTTAACAATAACATAATACACGTATACAAAATAGCCAGATGAAATTATCTATTGTAATACCTGCTTATAATGAACAAGATAATATAGAGGACGTCATAAAAAAGATCGAGAGCTCTTTGAATATCGAGCATGAGCTTGTTGTCGTGAATGACCATTCCAGCGATTCCACGCGGGAAATTGTCTTGGGGCTATCCGGGCGATATCCTAATGTGAGGCTCGTCGATAATTTATCCGAACGCGGATTCGCCAGCGCCATAAAAACAGGTTTTGCCAATATCAGAACAGATATAGTAGTCCCGGTCATGGCGGATTTATGCGATGACTTAAATACTATCAAGGAAATGTTTGATAAGATCAATCAGGGCTATGATGTAGTCTGCGGCGCAAGGTACATAGGAGGGGGGGCGCGTTTAGGCGGCTCTAAAGTTAAAGCTTTTTTTTCTTCTTTCGTCGGTATGTCGCTCCACTATTTATTAGGTTTACCTACGCATGATATTGCCAACGCCTTTAAGATGTACAGGAAAAAAGTGATAGAGAGCATAGATATAGAATCGCAAGGCTTTGAGATATCTATGGAGATACCCCTTAAAGCATATTATTCGGGCTTCAAGATAACTGAAGTCCCTACCGTATGGCGCGAAAGGACTAAGGGTAAATCCAGTTTTAAGATGCTAAAATTATTGCCTGCGTATCTTAAATTTTATCTCTGGGCATTTTATAAAAAGGTTATAAGGTAGAAGATATGCCATTACTTTCAGTAATCGTCCCGGTTTATAATGAGTCCAAGACCATAAGGCTGATTTTAGAGAAAATAAACAGCGTAGCCTTAGACAAGGAAATAGTCGTAGTAGACGATGCCTCGACTGACGGAACGGGTAAGATATTGAGAGAACTGAATTATCCTAATTTAAAGGTAATACATCATACCTCCAACAGGGGTAAGGGCGCGGCATTCGTGACGGGCCTGGAAAATGCCACCGGAGAGCTGATAATAATCCAGGATGGAGATCTGGAATATAATCCCGCAGAATATATAAAACTGCTAGAAGAATTTAAGAAAGATAATGTAGATATGGTATTGGGTGTGCGGTTTACTGAAGGCTACCATGGGCTATTGATACCGAGATTAGGGAATAGATTTTTAACCGGATTATTGAATTTCTTATTTGGCGTCCGGCTCAATGATTTTTTAACCTGCTATAAATTGATGGCTAAAGCTACTCTTTTAAATCTAGGGCTTAAATCTCAAAGGTTTGGCCTTGAGGCAGAAATAGTTACCAAGGCTCTTAAGCGGAAGCTAAAGATAAAGCAGGTCCCTATATCTTACTGCCCCAGGAATTACGCAGAAGGTAAGAAGATAAGGATGTTTGACGGCATAAAAGAAATAGTAAATATCATTAAATACCGTTTTGGAGACTAAAGATATGCAAAAAACAATTAAAGCTTTAAATTTTATAATTTCCTGGTCGATAATAATCATTCCTTTTTCTATCGCGATCGCACCGGGTGTCACCAATACCTTTATGGGATTCTTGCTTTTCGCCTTTCTTCTCAAAAAACTATTCACTAAAGAAAAGTTATTCATTAAAACGTCTATTACTCTACCTTTTCTATGCCTGATAGCTGTTTCTTTTGTGTCTTTTGTGAATTCCGTAGATTACCATTCCAGTTTCCGCGGTATATTCAAATTAATCCAGAGCATATTATTATTTTTGATCTGCGCCCAGGAAATAAAAGACAGAAAACAGGTCGGCCGTATAATCCTAGCGATTACTTTAGGCGCATCTTTAGCTTCGATCGATGCCCTCTGGCAGATCCAGTTCGGCAGGGATTTTATCCGGGGCAACGAACTTATTTTAAATATCGGTTTAAAGCGCGCCACTGCCGCTTTCCCCGACGCCAATGTTTTGGGAGTATATCTTAGCGCGATAACCCCGCTTATCATCGGGATGGCGCTCTATTATTTTAAGGGGCTCAAAAAAATCATTATGCTGGGTTTGAGCGCTTTAGCCGTGATAGGCATTATGCTTACTTTTTCCAGGGGCACGGCTTTGGCTTTATACCTGAGCATTCTTTTGATTGCCTTATGCAGAAAAGACAAACTTATATCCATCGCCCTTTTGGTTATTTTGCTGGTCTTCCCTTTTATTGTGCCCCAGAGCATTAAAGACTGGGCAAAAGAAATGCATTATAATCCTATAGTGCTTATGTGCAATACCGACAGAATAAGTATGTATAAGAATGCTATAAACATGATCAAACACCATCCTGTAGTAGGCGTAGGAGTAAATACTTTTTCCAAAAATTATTTCAAGTATAAATTACCCGAACCCGCCAATGCGCGTTCAGGAGACTCTATGTATGCGCATAATCATTTTTTACAGATGGCAGGAGAGATCGGATTGGTGGGGCTGGGTATATTCTTCTGGTTGTTATTCAGGCTATTCAAGAAAAATATACAAGTTTATAAGTCTTTGAAAGACCGGTATTACAAAGTAATATTGCTATCTATATCTGCCAGTTTATTCGCCTTTCTCATAAATGGGCTTACCGAGACAAGCCTGTATTATTCCCGCGTTGCCATGATTTTCTGGTATCTAGTAGGATTTTCTTTATCATTGAGTAAATTCATAGATGCGGATACAACCCGAAAAAATTAAAAATATACTCTGTGTGCGTAACGACAGGTTCGGCGAGTTCCTGCTGAATATACCTGCTCTTCGTGCGTTAAAAGAAACCTTTCCCGGTGCCAAAATCACCATGGCCATTGACCCGTATTTAGAAGATCTGGCTAAAAGCATACCTTTGATAGATGAAATAATCAAATGGGAAGGCTTGAGGCATTCGCTTTTTCAAAAGCTTGGGCTCGTAAGCTTATTGAAGAAAAAAAATATAGATATCGCGGTAATCCTGAATCCATCCAAAGAGTTTAATATTATTGCTTATTTAGCCGGCATCCCGGTAAGGGTAGGTTATGCCAGGAAATGGGGTTTTTTGCTTACCCACGCCATCGAGGACAAAAAATATCTGGGCAAAATGCACGAGATAGAGTATAATCTTGAGCTTGTAAGCCTTATAGGGGCAAGCACGGAAAGCAAAGCGCTCTCCTTAAACATAGATGAGAGAATAGGAAACAGCCTCTTAAAAGACTACAATATAAAAAATGATGATATCCTGGTAGCTTTGCATCCCTGGACAAGTGATCCGGTTAAGCTTTGGCCGTTGGAAAGGTTCCAGGAAGTAGCCCATAAGTTAACGCAGGAATTAAATATCAAAGTTCTAGTAGTCGGCGGGAAAATGGAATTGGATAAAGGTAAAGGCTTGTTTGGGGAAGAAGGTAAGTTGATAAATATGACCGGTAAAACAACCTTAAGCGAGTTAGCAGCGTTTTTAAAAAGATGTAATCTGCTTATTTCGGGCGACAGCGGCCCAGTGCATCTTGCCTGTGCGGTAGGCACGCCGGTATTAGCTCTTTTCAGGAATGACCTGCCCGGCAAGACGGCAAAAAGATGGGGGCCTTGGGGCGGGGCTAACCTGGTCATAGAGAAAGACAGCCTTTATGGAATTACCGTCGATGAAGTAATGGATAAAGCAAGGGAGATTTTGAAGAGATGAACTACGCGATTATTCTTGCCGGAGGCACGGGAACACGTTTTTGGCCTTTAAGCAGGCAGATGGAGCCAAAGCAGTTCCTGAATGTCTGTTCGCGTAAGCCCATGATCGAAGAGACCATTCAGAGGTTGGATAGGTTGGTCAAGAGGGATAATATTTATCTAGCTACCAATAAAGCGCATGAGCAGAAAGTAAAGGGTTGCATGAAATTATTAAAGCTACCCTTTAAAAATATTTTCTTTGAGCCGCAGGGCAGGAATACGCTTGCGCCAATAGGATTCTTATCCAGCAGGATCAATGCCCTGGACAAAGAAGCGGTAGTTGTGGTATTGCCGTGCGATCATATTGTTAAGCAAAGCCGTATTTTTTTAAATTTATTAAAAAAAGGGATCGATATTGCAGGGCAGGGTTATATTGTCACATTGGGTATTCCT
>JALOCE010000038.1 GCA_023227925.1 Candidatus Omnitrophota bacterium | reverse complement strand
CCCAGTCTTTTTCTTTCTTGAGGATGTCTTCAGCTATTTTAAGATAAGCTTGTTTCTCTATGTCAATAAGAGTATCCCAATATATGTCTCTTTGTTGAGCAGTAGCTGTAGAGATTTGTTTCCTTGCCTGACGCAGGCTATGAAGATTTACACTAGTTAAATATTTAAGTGTATGACCTGCAATTATATCTTTAACTAATTGATCTTTGGCTTGCTGTTTGTTGTTATTTTTACTTTGCAGATATGTTTTTTTGTCAGCTTTTGGAAGTTTTTTCCATATCTTTTCTTTAAGATTATCGCTAAGTACCATCTGCCCCAAATTAGCTAATGGTTGAGCAAGATACTCACTAAACTTTCGGCTCAGAATCTTGTTAAATTGTTTGGTTAATGCTTTAATATGATCTTTGGGAGCGAAGAAACAAACCCTAGCCTTAGACTGTATTTCCTTATTTGTCGCATTCATTCTTTCAAATAGGGCTTTCTTGGCCTTAGCTGTATCATTATCATTAAAATCTTCAAGAGCTTCCCTAAGCGTACGATCAAGAGAATTCCAGAGCTGTTCGGTGATAAGCATGAACAGATTATTCTGGGAACGTGCTTGACGCAGATTAGCAAGGTTGACTTGGTTTACGAGCATAGCTCTGATTACCGGGAAGAGTTGTCCGCAAAGGATATGCCTTGCATCTTCCTTATTTAAACTATCGATCTCTCCAAAGAATGCTTTTTTAGCCTTGGTTTCATTGTTATCGTTCATATCTAAGAGTGCTGTTCTTAAAGCAGCGTCCAAAACATCCCAGCCAATTAATTTAGCAACGACACTGATAATACGTTCTTTGCGTGTATTGGTTGCCTTAGGATGAACAAGAAGACTTCTCGCCTGGCGCAGAATAGCGAGATTAGCTGGATTCACAAGCAAATTCCTGATGATAGCGTTTAATTTATTGTTGATAATTTTGTTCGCTTCTTTCTTATTTAACGAACTTATCTTCTCAAAGAAAGCTTTCTTAACTCTTGCCGTATCATTATTATTGAGATCTTCTAAGGCTTTTCTAAGAAGTTGAACAAGCGAATCCCAGAGTTGGTCGGTAATAATTATGAACGGATTATTCTGGGAACGTGCCTGGCGTAAGTTAGCGAGGTTGGCTGGATCCATAAGCAAGTTTTTAGCAATATCGCTTAATTTATGCCCAATGGTTTTATTTGCCTCTTCTTTGTTCAAGCTGCTCATCTTTTCGAAGAGGTCTTTCTTGGCTTTAGCTATATCGTTATTATTAAGATCCTCAAGAGCTTCCTTAAGCGCGAGATCAAGAGAATTCCAAAGATCGTTAGTAATTGGTGTAGTTGCAATTATCTCATCCTCTTTAGCTAATTCTTTGGCTCTGGCTTCTTTCTTTTGGGCCTTGTCTTGATCAGAGAGTTTATCCCAGTCTTTTTCTTTCTTGAGGATGTCTTCAGCTGTTCTAAGATAAGCTTGTTTCCCTATATTGATAGTAGAGATTTGTTCCCTTGCCTGGCGCAGATTAAAGAGAATGGTTGAGTCTTGAAGCAAATTCTTTAGAGAATCTAGTTGTTGACAAAATACTGCTTTTGCTTCTCCTTTATTTAGATCGCTCATGTTCCCAAGAAGAATTCTCTTTGCCTTGGATAGGTCATTATCATTAAGATCCTCTAAAGCCTGCCTCAAATCAGAATTAAGCGAATTCCAGAGTTGATCGGTGATAAGGACTCTTGCAATTATCTCATCCTCTTTAGCTAATTCTTTGGCTCTGGCTTCTTTCTTTTGGGCCTTGTCTTGATCAGAAAGCTTATCCCAGTCTTTTTCTTTCTTGAGGATGTCTTCGGCTTTCCTAAGATAGACCGATTTCTTGGTATCAGGGAGGGTGCCCCAATGAGCGTTTCTCTGTTCTTCGGTGGCTGTGGAGATTTGTTCCCTTGCCTGACGCAGATTAGCAAGGTTGACTGGGTCTACAAGTAAATCTCTAACAATAGCACTTAACCTATCTACAATCTTACTTGTCTGTCCTTTGTTCAAATCACTTATTTTTCCAAAGAGAGCTCTCTTAGCATTAGTTGTATTATTGTCGTTGAGATCTTCAAGAGCTTCTCTGAGAATGTGATCAAGCGAATTCCAGAGTTGATCGGTGATAAGGACTCTTGCAATTATCTCATCCTCTTTAGCTAATTCTTTGGCTCTGGCTTCTTTCTTTTGGGCCTTGTCTTGATCAGAGAGTTTATCCCAGTCTTTTTCTTTCTTGAGGATGTCTTCAGCTATTTTAAGATAAGCTTGTTTCTCTATGTCAATAAGAGTATCCCAATATATGTCTCTTTGTTGAGCAGTAGCTGTAGAGATTTGTTTCCTTGCTAGGCGCAGGTTGGTAAGGATGCTGGGATTTTTAAGCAGCGATTTGGCAACACGTTCCAGCTTATATTCAACTAAGTTTTTTAACGCAACTTCCCTATCTTTGGTAAATAATTCTGCTAGAGCATTGAAAAGTAAAATTGAAAAGGAAACTGAAGAAGCAAGAAAAATAGGCATTACGGCTGACCCCTTGGTCAATATAAAAATGGCCACTGGTATGCCAATAGCGGCTAAGAATGCCAAGCCTTTCCCGAGTATGACAATCTTACCAGACAAATCATTATTTAAAATTTTTGACCTAAGCCGCCAACCCATGTTACAGGCAGGGGCAAAAAGTTTTATTGTTATAAAAGTCCCGAAGAATATCTCTAACAAAACAAATCCTCCCAACATATTAACGGCGGGAACAAAAAGCAGCGTTACCAACGCTGAAAAGACTATGGTATTACAAGTTGACAGTGATAAGTAAATCAAGGTTTTCTTAATCACAAATGGAAGCTCAAGAATAAATCTACGGCAGTTCATGCCTGTAAGATTACCTTTGCTGTTGATAAAGACGTCATACACAGACATGCCGGTTAAGAAGGCTATGGCTGACAATAAATATAGCGGCAATATAAATAATGGCCCCAGAGAAGTCATGGTAAATAATGCCCAAACCCAGGCAATAATACCAAGGATTCCTATTGCCCCGTTTAAAGGAAATGCCTTTTGGCTAAAGAAGTTAAACAACATCATTGCTTCAAATCTTTGCTCTCTGTTCAATGCCCTAAAGCCAGCTGCTTTAAGAGTTCTTATGAAAGCGAATATTTCATTAGCCGCAAGCCAGACGCCTTTCAGGAAATTGGGTATCTGTGAAACATAGAAAGGCAGGGAAATAAATAAGTCCCGGACAGTAAATATGGCAGCCAACCAGATACTGCCAGTCTGCCTCCAGTGACGAATAAAATTATTACTGTTAATCGCCTCCATCAGTATGTAGCTTGCCACAATAAAGAACATCATTGGTTTTAAAAAGGCGAATGCGCTAAACGGAGAAAATGCAGGCAATGTAAATAATAAAATTACTACTAAAGGCGATAACAAGTAATGGAACCAAAGATAGAGATGAGAAAGTTTTACATCATAGGTTAAATTTTTATTGTAGAACAAAGCAAAAGTTCCCCTATCCATAAGGAAACGGGTGACATTGAAAGCATAGCGGGTTTCAGTACCAGCTATTGACTCAGCAAGTACCGACGGCCTGCCCCACTCAAAGCAGAACCAATCAATCTGGGTAGAGGTATATAATGGCTCTATTGCCTGCAATGATAAATATGAGGCGGAGTCTTCGCCCGGTGTCCTCTGCGCGACAATACTAGCTTCAGGCATAACTAAACCCTTGCCATAGAAAGTCAAGCCGCCGCGGCGCGCCCTCTGCACATCGCTTGACCAAACCTCCTGTGAAATAGCATATAATTTTGTGACCGGGAATGACCAATTGCTTGTTGTCCAGATCTTCATCATCGGATTTACTACTGCGATATGGGGATTTCTTCCTACCCAGCTCGCCCAGGAAAGGCGCCAGACATTCTGGCCGGGATATGCCCTTACATGGGCATCGTAGTTAACTGAACGCGGATAGAACATATACATATTGTCTGCCATAACAGCGTTCTTATTGGGGAGCGGCATACAGTGATTTTCTGCCCTGTGAAAAGGATACATTACTCCTAGACGTTCGGATTTTATAACGCCAAACCCGATAACATTCATCAAATCCCAATTGCTGCCACTAGAAGCCAACTCCGGCTTATAATAGAATAATTTCATCAAAATCCCAAGATTCTCTGCACGCCATGCTACAAATTTCTTTGCCCATGTAGATAAATCCATTTCCCTGAATTTTGCAATCGGTTCAGCAACAAGAATGGTATCTATAATATCTTTAATTTCAGCAGGAGCGCTTACTCTTTCTTTCGCAAGGTCTTTATTTACAAAATCTTCTACCTTAACGAAACTATTGATTTTCCCATCGGTTGATAAAGTCATAGCAAATATCCAGACAAAGGCATCGTGGAATATCTGCCTAAACTTCACATCGATATCCTGCTGGTATTTTTCATATTTTTTAACGAATACTTTTTCATAATCTTTTCTCTCTGTTTCCGGTTTTGCTTTTATAGCCTCAAAGGCTTTCTTTAAAGCATGATACTCCATAAAAAGTTTTCTTACTGCTCGATAATATTCAAGGTCGCCTAACTGATAACTCATCATAAGATGAGCCTCAAGAACATCAAGGCCTAATGACTCAACAGCTGCATAGTTATTTGGCCGCAACTCATTAAGCCAAATAGCAAGTTCTCCGTAAATAAATTTCTTAGCCGATTCGCTTACCGCACTGTTTACAATAATATTATAAATGTCTGACCATTCATTAACTCTAGATAAATTATCCAGGAGAGAATCGAGATCGGCTTGATTTTCTTTCGGCAATAGAGATTTAATATCTTCGATTAAATTTTCCCATTCCGCAGGATTAGTCCTTGCCATATAGCCGAGTAAAGAACTCTTTTTCTTGTTGTCATGAGGATTGCTGTCAAACGAGCCCAATAAACCAGCGGTTTCAAAGGCATGAACAGTCAATTCTCCGGACGCCTGTATATGCGCGGAAGTAGATTGCAATACTGCAACCGGTGAAACAAATGGTTTCTTCTGGCTAAGGGCAAAGAAGGTAGTGTATAAGACTTCTCTCCCTTTGGGTGACCTCGGCATAATAAATCTTCCTCCGGCTTCATTCTTAAGTGCGCGCAACCAGAGTTCTTTTTCTTTATCAGAGAACAACCTTGTCTTATAGAGTTGGTTTACCAGGCGTTCAAGGTATTCAGCAACCGATTCTCCGTTAGGAAGAAGCGGCATATATTCCTCTTCTATATTTCTCATCTCCGCAAACCATTTTTTGTAGAATCTTTCGCCTACCCGCCAGAATCTACCTAAAGACCTGAAGCCAACCAAAGATAGCGCAGTCCTACTCCACATCCCGGCATGCAGTTCATGGTAACTTCTTAAAGTCGTAGCAAAGTGATACATAGATACAAATGTCGGGACAACTGTCAAAAATACCAAGAATAAAGTAATCCAGAAACCGAGCGTGTTTACCTCTACAGCTGATAATTTTCCAAAAAGATGATGCACCATTAATCCAAATACATAGATACTTGCACCTGTGTAAATAAAAGACCAGAATATTTTTTCCTTGATACTAGATGCTTTACTGATTATTACCGGGCTGGCTATAATACCCAAGGATATTGTTAATGTGCCTAATGCTAAGTAAGGCGTAGAGATTATTAAGTACAGGCCAACAATAACAGCAGAAGGGATTACTATGATTAATCCTAATTTTCTTATTTTGGTCAAACCCCAGAAATTTCCGCTTAATAAAGGCAAGAGAATCCTTCGCACATATAAGTGTATTAATCCATAGTGCCTGCCCGTTATTTTATCTGCTTTTGTAGCTTTAGGAGCATAAATCCTAGCTAATTCTAATGTCATATCTTTTAATACTTTCGCTATGGGGTCAATTCTGTTTTTATATGCCGGAGTAGGCAATAACTTACCAGCTTTATCTTTTCTCTTGTTGAAAGTCGGTTCCGCAGTAGCAAATCCCATTATCTCTTTACATAAATCTCCTAAATATGCCTCATTTGCCACCATTAAATCGAATATTCTCTTTTCTGCTTCTTGAATTCTCAGGTCTTCAGGATGAGTGAGAATCATAGCAAACAAATCATACAGATCAGCTTCTGACAATACTTCCAACAATCTTTCTCTGGCTTTTTCGTATGGATTACGGGTGGTAATTTCTACATAGCGGTACTGCTGGACAATTATTAGCGGCACAAATTTATTATAAATTTCAATAATACGTATTGCGCCATTTTTAACTCCGAGTTGTTCCAGGGCTTTCCTTGCGGTATATATTACAAGTGAAGTAACCGTGGAAAGTTCCCCAAAAGAATGGTGATTTGTTTCCATTATGCCAAGCTGAAGCAGTTTAACCAAACTAAACTCTCTTATTGTCATCGCAGAAATTGCCTTACATAAAGGATATGGGTTATAAATAATGTCAGAGGTCTTGTCTTTGAAATGTTTTAACAAGTCGGGAGTCTCAAAGATCGACTTATGGACTTCCGCAAATACGCTGCCAAAGACAATCTCTTTGTCCTTTGCATTTAATTCAACATGGCCCGCATCAAATGTTTTTTCAAAAACATCCTCAAATATCGGCCCGGCTATCTCATCTTTTAACAATTTCACTGCTAAACCAAATAGATTATCCGAAGCATTGGCCGCATTTATAATGATATCCGATGGAAGAATGGTATTATCGATTATATATCTCAAAGTCTTGACCTCGGGAGAAGGCAAGAGATTGTCTAATACTTCAAAGTTACCAAGCTTAATTTGTTCAAGCGCCCTATTCTGAGTAATACCGACCAAATACATCTTTAGATCCTGCCATTTCATGGCACGGCCTCTCCTTACATCCTTAAAGATAAATTCCAAAGCTTCTTGAATATCAGCTTCGTTAATTAAATTTCTGATTAGTAACCAAAGGATTGCTATTGCCGGGCCATACCCTCTGCCAGCTGCCTCTATGATTTGTTCAGTATTTTGTTTTATATCTCCGGGGGCGAAACCTAAAGCAGGGGCCTTCGTTAAATAGCGAGGGTTAATTGTCTCCTCATCAAATTTAATATTGCCTTTTTTAACCTGTCGCCAGATAATTTCAATTTCTTTAGCAGAAAATCCTGAGGTCTCAAAATAGCTTCTTAAATATTTTTCCTTTTGTTCAATTTCTTTCAAATTCTTCCCTAAAACAAATGCTCCGGAAACTTCACGCAAGGCAATCATCTTACGCGCGAGCTCTGAAGATATCTTTCTTTTTAAACCCTTAAGGGCAAGAGTATTGGCATTGCGGTTAAATAACGCATATATTAATCTGACAAGCAATCTGTACAGAATCGGAACCAATAGCACTGCTAAGATAAGTGCAACTGCTAATATTTTAGTCTGCTGTAATATCCAACGTTCTTTATCGATATAAATCTTGGCTGCGGAGTCATCCTTAGAGGCGGCAGCTGGTTTGCTGGAAGATTTTAATTCTTGGCCGTCTTTATTGACCTTTCTAAAAATACCCTTAATGTTTTCTCCGTCCTTATAGAGGCCTTTTCCAAGGGAAGAAGGAATTGCGGAGTTTGAGAATTTATCGGCGAATGCTAAAGTATAAACATCTTTGTGGACGAACATTTCTAATTCGCCCTCATCTACAACAGCCCAAAGGATGCCGTCTCTGATAATATTGTGCTTAATATCATGCACAGGAGTAGGAGATTTGATATCTTCGGAAATCATAATATAGTAGTGTGAATTACCATCAGCTCCCTGCTCCTGGCGATACAATTTAACTTTAAAATTGCAGTATAAGGAGTCTTCCATCATGGCACGCTGAGGAATACCGGCAGGAGAATAATATAAATACATAGTTTGGTGCCCGTCAAAATACTGATAATACATTCTTCCATCGCTTCTCATCGCCGTCTTCTTCAAAGACCGCTCAAGGGAATCTTGTATAGAGTAAGTAAGCAATGGCTCTCCTCCATTGGCCTGCTCAAATCCAAGGCTACGAGTTC
This sequence comes from Candidatus Omnitrophota bacterium, assembly GCA_023227925.1. Taxonomy (GTDB): domain Bacteria; phylum Omnitrophota; class Gorgyraeia; order Gygaellales; family Profunditerraquicolaceae; genus JALOCE01. Next base: position 7,029 of record JALOCE010000038.1, on the reverse strand, counting down.
GACAGATAATTTCTGCTGTAGAATATTTTTTAGAAAAATCTGAATTTTTGTATTCATACTTAAGACTGCCCTGGCTTATACCTCTTAAGGCATAACTGGCTTCAAGAAATACATCCAATAATCCTGGGTAATCGATAAAAGTAATGTATTTTGGTGTACTGCCTAAAGCCACAAACCCGGTAGAGGCATTGGTCTCGTCAAAACCATCTTTAATCAACGCTATCCGGCCACGGTTGTCTTTATGCTCTTCCCATACCTTGTAGATCCAATCAAAAATTCTCTTCTCTGTACCCTTGCTCTGTTTAATGATACTCTCTATTGACTGACGGTTAGCTAAAGAATCCTTTGGTAATTTCGGACCAGAAACCCCTTGTTGAACAATATAAGTAACCTCGCCTGTTTCAGGAGAAAGGCGGGTATTATTGGCAAAGCTCATCACCTCTTCTTCAGTTTCAGAAATCACGACTGTTGTTACTGTATTTTTTGCTAAGCCAACGCTGGTTGCACTGAATTCGTCTGCTCCGCGCTTAATCTTCCCGTCGTAAAATCTAAATACGCGTATTTCTCCGATAGGCCTGATAAAATTACCCTTGCTATCTCTCCGGCCAAAGAATTCCTCTAGAACTAACCCGATACCGTTTCTAATTATTCTGCTGGTTGTTATGACATCTTTATTATTTCGGCGTTCAAAGATCTCGTCTTTTAATAAAATAATCCTTAGGTCTCCATTGCTAAATAATATATCTTCTAATTCTGATTCACCAATCTTACGGCCCTGCATAAATGCCTGGGAATTTGAAGGTACACTTAAGAATCTCAAATAATCCTGGCTAAACTTAGTAGTGGAATTATAATATGCTTCTTCTGTAGCAACTAATTTAACTTCTCTAGCAATCTTATCGGTAATAGCGCGGTAATCCGCTGCTTCGCTGGTGGCAAATAGCCTGTCTAAAAGGAAATGCTCACTAAAATCTCCGGTATATTCAATATCATCTTTTCTTTCCGGAGTACCATCGAGCCTATTTCTGTATTCTACAAATGCCGCCTTGGTAACAGGATTAATGATGAGGATTTTTTCGGTTTCTTCTGTATGGCTGCCGCGGGACACCATCACGCTGCTGTCCAAAGTATAAGATGTGCTCAAGAGTTCTTCATTATCCAAGGCAAGGCTTAAGCCGCCAACTCTGCCCTTATCAAAATAAGTGCGGGCATTAGGATTGTAGATATTGAAGGTAATCTCGCCTTTTTCATTATCAATCGCGCCTAATTCTTTGTCTTTGCCATATTCTGTAATCACCTTCCAGCTGCGGGAAACTGTTTTCTCGTCTTCGGCGAGGATGTTGACATTGAAAATTCTATAATCACTTAACCCCTCAACAACATTGCGGGTAAAACCATATGACCTAAGCACGTTCTTCCAATGCGCCAAATCGTATTCAGATCTCTCGGCATAAGCAACTTTTCTAGCTAAGGTATAATTTTTATCGTCTGCGGTATTTAATAAATAAGTCTGCGTACCGGTTTCTTCGCCAATTTTATCCGTGAGAATTAAACTGAATACCCCCGGCATGTGCGTCATGACATTAGGTTTAATTCTGGCAAGTTCTACGGGCAGGCCGTCTTCTACTGCCATCATCTTTACTAATTCCTGTGCCGTAATCATTGCCATATCATCGCTGTCAGTCCACCTATATTCTGTGACGACCTTGGCAGTAATATTTCTACCATTATAATTGCCTTTAATTACCTGTCCGGTATAACGTGTCTTAGAAAGCGGCTCATTGCTTTCGGAATCATAATTATTTGAACCAAAGGTAACTCCCCTATCATCATAAAGATTCTTATATAAAACATTTTCTTTTGAATCTACCCTATCTATAATTAAACCGCTCTGCACATCAACTTTATTTATGCCGCGCGCTTTTCCTGCATTCACCTCATATTCGCTGGTGATAATTTTGTTTTCTACGTCGATATCGGTCCTGCGCGAACTTGAAACCTGCGCTCCATTATCCGCAACCGCCCTCCTGGATTCTTCAACTCCGGTTGAATCATAGTAAACCTTTGTCTCCCAAGTGGTTTTTCCTGCGCCCAATAAATCAAGTAATTGAGTTAGTTCAAAAGTCAAACCGCTCTGTACATCCACAAGCCTCTCGCCTCTCTCATTAGAAGCAGTGGTATATCTACTGCGCACTTTACCGTTATTATATTCAAGGACCTCTGCTTCTGTAACAGTTTCACCGTCTTTATTCACTGTTTTTCTAGAGGTTTCTCTGCCGCGATTATCATAAGTAATTGTCTCTCTCCAGGCATTTGCACCAGAACCAGGGAGATTAACATCCTTGCTTCTTCCAATAACTAATCCGCTGTTAGTATCGCTAGTGGCCAAACCTGTTTCACCGCTGGCCATAGTATATTTACCGGTCATTTGGCCGTTGTTATGCCAAATTACCTCGGTATCTGAAATAAATTCGCCTGCGGAATTCCTCACTTCTCTATTTTTCTCAACACCCTGGCCGTCATAAAAGAGTTTTGTCGTCCAGGTATCTATACCAGAGCCAGGCAGGTCAACATCCTTGCTTAATTCAAGGGTTAATCCGGTCTGGGTGTCCACGATACGCAATCCTTTTTCACCGGTAGCGAAGGTAAACCTGCTGGTAATCCTCTGATTTACAGCATCGACATCAATGGTTTCTGATGCGCCAACTCCTTCATGATCTGCATTGAGGATTTTTCTCGATAATTCCACGCCATCTTCGCTATACTCGATAGAATCAGTCCAAGCCGTATCAGCTCCGGGAACATTGATCTTGTGGCTGATCTTTAAAGTCAATCCACTCTGCACATCCACCACAATTTCGCCTCTTTCTCCCGAGGCAGCAATAAACGTAGCCCTCATCGTCTGGGCGCTGATATTATAACCATTGTCCGCAACAGTCAGATTCAAAACAATTTTTCCATCTTTATTAACCGTTTCCCTCTTTATTTCGCGGCCAAAAATATCATAGGTAATTTTGCTTCTCCAAATACCTTCTCCACTGCCTTGGATATCGACATCTTTCTCGATGTCTGTTGTCAAACCAGTTACAGAATCAATTACCTGCAATCCACGCTCTCCATTTGCCTTAGAGTACCTGCTCATCGTTAATTGAGTAGAAGCGTTTCTATTAACTACTTCGCTTTCCTCGACCATTCTGCCATCCAGCGTCCGGGCAATCCTAGAAAGTTCATTTTCCAGGTCATCATAAGTAATTTCTGTAATCCATTCCGGATTACCGGTAATATTCGTCCGGCGGCTAATATGATTAATCAGGCCATTAACTGCATCCTGTTCATAGCTATAAGCAACGCCTGTTTTAAGGTCCTTTTCATCTTTAAAGAGCAGGCTGTTTTCTATCTTGGTTACCACCGATTCTTTAACTTCGCCGCGGAAGATCCCATTTTCATAAACAGATGTCTTTGTCCAGTCTTCAATTTCGCGCGTGTCAAAGTGCACCTCTGTCCAAAGCATTACACCTTTGCCTAATTTATCCGCTTTTACTCCCACGTGGTCATTATCTGCTATCAGCCCGCTGGTAACATCATTACAATAATATTTCACCACGCCAGTATTTGGATTAGTAACTATCTTAATCAAATGGCCTTTTGCTGCGTGTTCCTTGATATCCGCAGGTAAAACAAATCCTTTACCTTCGATCAGAGGCCGGCCAGCATCGTCCAAAACACTCTTTGAGGATTCAATTACAGCGCCGCGGCGGTTATAAGTAACGCCTTCTTCCTCTACATCCAGGCTATTATATTTGATATCGTTCACTCTCTGGCCTACTTCAATACGCACTGCTTTTCCATTTACGCTTGAAATGTAAAGCCTGCTGTTTAGATCTATAACTTCCTGATGCACGGCTAATTTAATTACTCTAAAAGTACCAAAGGTTGTTTGAATTTCCTGCATCCCTTGCACTTGAGCAAGGCTAATCACTGCGCCTGGAGCCTGTGCAGCCTGATCCCAAACTCTTCTCTGGCTCGTCAAGGCAATGTCGCGGCTTCTCCAATATCTATCATTGTAGTTATACTCAACCACTACCTCTGCCACAATACCCCAAGCAGTATAAGCCACCTCATTGCCGCTGAATTCCTGACGAATCAGGCCGCGCCCGTCTCTGGCAATAATTTTATCCGTATGGAAAATCGTATCGAGCTCTCTAATACTTACTCCGCCGAATTGATTAAATGCAGCTATGCCTTCTGCAACCGGCGCTGACTCGCTCAATGCAATGCCCGATATAGCATCATAAGTAACGCTCTTTGAAGCTGCATCATATCCGGCAAGCCGTGAATCATTGAATTCATTTTCCGTAATCTTTAACGCTGTCTGAGATCCAAACTGATACTGCTCTACCCTATACACCTTGCCAAAGATATCCATTTCTTTTCTGCGCATAATTCCATTTACGAAATCTGTTTCCTCTATATACTGCATCTGGCCTTCCATATTCAACAATCTAGAAGTAGAAAGCAGTTCGCCCTTCCAATCATAGGTAGCAGCCTGATCTGCAATATTCAGGGCTTCAGAGAAGGCATCTTTATAAGTGTATTGAGTATATTTATCTTCGACAAAGCTGCCATTTTCCATTCTGCCGATTCTCTCTACCAATGTATTGCCGCCTCTTAGGCCCACAAGCATCTGCGTTGTGTATGCCAAGGCACCATTAGCAGCGAAATAAGTTACGGTCTGCGCAACTGTCGCAGCGCTTAAATCAACTGAATCATTCTTTGTGGCCATTAATAAGGTCTCTAAGCCACTAACATCTACATAGGTCCTGCTTGTATCCGCTATATATATAGGTAAGCTGCGCGGCCCCTGCATAATCGGCTGTCTGTCATTATACTCATATCTAGTGTTTAGCTTATATCCAGACCTCACATCTTCTAAGGTTTGGCTAATCTTGTAGCCGCCGCAGACATCCGAGTTATAAAGCTCATTAGCAATACGTACCACTTCTTCGTCTTTGTTGAAATAGAGTGCCCTGTGTTCCACAGTATGGCTGAAGCCGTCCTTACTTACTCGCTCGGAAATTCTTAAGATGTCTCTAGAATCTTCGATCTGCTGATATTCGCTGGCATACTTGTGCGCTACCTCATCAAGTGTCTTTCCATCAGCAACCATGACTACTGCCAGTTTCGCGACACTATAAGGATTGATATATGTGGTGCCAAAGTCATAACCATCATAAACAAATATAGTGACCTGGCCGCCATAGACCCTGTATTCAAAACCTACTGTCCTAGGGTTAAATGCAGTCTTGGAATGATCCAGGCGCGAGGCAATCTCATCCCAGATGCCGTAAATTTTTACCATCATTGCACCATAAGCAGCAGCATCCTGATAAATGCCCTCTTTGATTAAGCGCGCCTTATCAAAAATAAAGCTCCCTACTTTGGTTAAATCAAATTTTCCGTAGGATTCTATTGGATTAAGGCTAAAATCCGAATCATGCGGAATGCCTAAGTTATGGAAATAATTCAACGCATCAACTAAGTTTCCGTCAGAACGTATCTCACTCACCAAGCCCGCCACATAAGGCACCATCGGGATATATTTATCCAAGAAGTCGCTATGCGCGAAATCGCCGTCTGCGTCGTTAATAATCATAAATAGAATTGCTGCTAATTTTGTATCTCTATCCAGCTCGAAATCATCGAAAGAATAACCATAAATTGTGCTTAGGTCTTCGCTAGAGACATTGCGCGAATCAAGTTCATTTAAGAGATATTGCATATAATAGGAAAGCGTAAAGATGGCGTCGGTGAGACGCTCAAGATTGGCCTGGCCGTAAGCATTGACTAATTTTTCGTCAGCCGGATTAAGGCTTATGCCAGAAGGCAGCTTAGAAATTTCAAATGCCTTGCCCTTGGTCCAGCCAATGAAAAATGGAGTAGAGATATCGCCGTTTTTCAAGCCCTTGATAATCGTTGAGGCATAAGGATAGAGCTCAATGGAATTTTCGATTTCAGTTTCGTCCATCAATTCACCATTCTTCTTATAAAGGATATAAAGCAATAAGTCATAATCATCTTTATCAATATTGGAGAAGTTGGTGTCGGTCCCGAAGATAATATGGAAGTCTTCTTTTAAATTGCGGGCTTCGATTATTTCCGCAAAGGTTAGGATTCTATCGAGTATTTCGCCTAATACGGTTAGATCAAATGCGCCGTCTTTGTAATACCAGAATTCACCCGGAGTACCGTTTTTGTTTACATCAATGGGCGTACCGTCTGCAGCAGCTTCCCTGGAATAAAGCAGTTTGACAAATTTGTTGTAGGTGTTGTTGGGGTCCTTTGAATATTTTAGACTATCTACGTTAAAGCCAAATACAGAACTTAGAAGCCTCTTGCGTTCATCAGCCCAGCCACGTACTTCATTGACGGCAACCAGGACGCTCTCTAGAGGCGCAAGGTTAAAGCTCTTGTCAGCTGCATTGTAATACCAGAAGTCTATTTCGCCGTTACCGTCAACATCAAAAGGAGTGCCGGTTTCATCGGTTTCTTTGGAGTAAAGCAGGTTCTGGAACTTACCGAAGGTATTCTCATCGGCGTTTTCTGAATACTTTAAGTTATCGACATCCAGATCAAAGATGGAATTAAAAAGGTCTTTCTCTTCCCAGTTGCGTACTTCATTGACGGCAACCAGGACGCTCTCTAGAGGCGCAAGGTTAAAGCTCTTGTCAGCTGCATTGTAATACCAGAAGTCTATTTCGCCGTTACCGTCAACATCAAAAGGAGTGCCGGTTTCATCGGTTTCTTTGGAGTAAAGCAGGTTCTGGAACTTGCCGAAGGTATTCTCATCGGCGTTTTCTGAATACTTTAAGTTATCGACATCCAGATCAAAGATGGAATTAAAGAGGTCTTTCTCTTCCCAGTTGCGTACTTCATTGACGGCAACCAGGACGCTCTCTAGAGGCGCAAGGTTAAAGCTCTTGTCAGCTGCATTGTAATACCAGAAGTCTATTTCGCCGTTACCGTCAACAT
>JALOCE010000179.1 GCA_023227925.1 Candidatus Omnitrophota bacterium | reverse complement strand
GGAGAAGGAGGGCCAAATGCGAAAGACGCACATCATCATCCATCACACGGACGGAGACGACGGACCGGCCGCCAACATCGCCTCGATCCGCCATTGGCATAAGGACCATCTCAACTACGCCGACATCGGCTACCACGCCGTGTGCGAACTCGTGGGCGAGGAATACGAAATCATTATCGGCCGGGATTGGGATTGGGATGGCGCGCACACCCTCGGCCATAATCAAACCGGTTTTGGTTTTAGTTTCGTAGGGCGGTTCACCGATTATGAAATCCCGGAGGCCCAACTCGTTCGCGGAGTGATGGGCGTGAGGATGATTATGAAAACGCTCGGCATCCCGCCCTCGGCCGTCTTCCCCCATCGCCAATTCAATTCGACCGATTGCCCGGGGAAATTATTTCCGTGGGATCGATTCGTGAAAATGATCGGAGGATAAACCGTGGAAAAATTATTGGAACTCGTCAGTACGATCCTCGCGCTCGAAAAGGAATTGAAGGAGTTGATCGGATCGGCGGCCGACGCGATTGCGGCCGAGAAGGATCGGAAACGCCGGAAACGTCTCGCCAAGGCATTTGCCGAACGCGATTTGGAGGCCATCCGTGAAATATTATTCGCTGTCGATTAAAAAGCGCGGTCTTTTCCTTCCCCTCGTCCTTTCGCTCATTTTTTGGGCGGTGGTATTTTTTGCCATTTTCGGATGTTCGGGATGTTCGAAGTACGATCCCTCCCTTTACCCCTCCTACGATGTTCTCAACCCGGGCGAGGACGTCCGGCGCAATCCCCTCGGGTTCAACGCGGACGGCAACCTCATCGTCACGCCCTCGTTCATCGCGTGGGTTGACGAATTGAAACAAGAGGTCATTAAACTCCGGAAGGCGATCAAATGAAAGGTCCGCGAGGCCCGCGGTTGTTCGGATGGCCGCCTCGACGTAAAAAGAGAAGGGCCGTGGCGCGCCAATCTCAAGCAAGGAAATGGTGGGCGAAAAATCAAACGCCAATAGGGCGTGTCGTCTGCCATTATGGAACGTATGAAGACTTGGAAAGGCATTTGGAAAAGCGAGGATGAAATGATGACGCTCACCTATATCGCCAAATTCGACGCGGCCCATTTCCTTCCGGACTACGTTGGCCCCTGCGGAAACCTTCACGGCCACACGTGGCGCGTGGAAGTCGAGATCGCCGGTTCGCCGAATCCGGAAACCGGAATGATCGTTGACTTCAAGGAAATCAAAACCGTCCTCGAGGCGATCCTCCCGGATCACACCCTCCTCAACACTCACCCGCTTTTGGCCGAGATAAAATTTCCCACGGCCGAATCCCTCTCCCTCATCTTTTTCTACGAAATAAAAAAATCCTTCCCGGGTCTCCGCCGCGTCACGGTTTGGGAATCCGATCACGCCTCGGCTTCGTATGTTGAAAGTTAACGAGATTTTTTACAGTCTCCAAGGCGAGGGACGGAACGCCGGATTGCCGGCCGCGTTCATCCGTCTCTCCGGGTGCGACCGGGCGTGTTCATGGTGCGATACGAAGGACCACGTTTTCGGCGTGGACCTCGAGGAGGAGCGCATCGTCCACGCCGTCCTCGAGTATCCTACGAGGTGCGCGGTGTTGACCGGTGGCGAACCTACCGTCCAGCCGATCGACACGTTGTTCATGACGTTAAAGGCGGCCGGTTTCTGGATCGCCATCGAAACGAACGGCGACAACCTCTTGACCCTCCCATTCGATTGGATCACGGTGAGTCCGAAGGCCCCTTTCTTTACCCAACGAACCGGCGATGAATTGAAACTCGTTTATCTCAACGAGGACGTTGAACGGTATATCGACGAGAATCCCAATTTCGCCCATTATTATCTTCAACCGTGTTCGGGCCGAAACATTCCCGAGACCGTCGCCTATGTAAAAAATCACCCTCGATGGAAGTTGAGTCTCCAATGGCAGAAACAAATATTTATAAAATGACTTGGCGGGAGGTGTGGCGGCGTCTCCACAATAAAATCGGAGACGATTCGCCCTACGGTTCGGAAATGCTTTGGGGCGTTCCGCGGAATGGCGCGGTGATCGCCGGGATGTCCGGCCGAACGGCCGATGGCCCGGAGACGGCCGACGTCATCGTGGACGACCTCATCGACTCCGGCCGAACGCGCGACAAATACCGCGCCCTTTTTCCTGACAAGCCGTTCGTTGCCCTTTTCCATAAAAAAGAACCGCGCTTCGGAGGCCGGTGGATTCAATTCCCGTGGGAACCGGAGGCCGCGGTCGACATCGCCGAAACCGTCACCCGCCAACTCGAGTATATCGGCGAAGATGCCGCGCGCGAGGGCCTTCGCGAAACTCCGGCCCGGGTTGTCCGCGCGTGGGACGAAATGTATGCCGGCTACCGAACCGATCCGGCCGCGTTATTTAAAACCTTTCAGGAGGGCGCGTGTCGAGAGATGGTCGTTCTCCGAGAGGTGGATTTTTATTCAACTTGCGAGCATCACCTCCTCCCGTTTTACGGCACCGTCTCGATCGGATACCTTCCGAACGAACGAGTGATAGGGGTGTCGAAACTCGCGCGCCTCGTCGACGTGTTCTCCCGGCGACTCCAAATCCAAGAGCGGATGACCACTCAAATCGCCGAAGCGATCCGCCGTCACCTCGAACCGGACGGTGTAATGGTCGTGTGCCGCGCGCGCCACCTTTGCATGATGGCCCGGGGAGTAAAAAAGTACGCGCCGGAAATGGTCACCTCGGCCATCCGCGGCTCGTTCGAAAAGCCGGAGGTCCGAGCGGAATTCCTTTCCATCCTCGGCCCCTCCGGAGCC
>JALOCE010000037.1 GCA_023227925.1 Candidatus Omnitrophota bacterium | reverse complement strand
TCTGCCTTCCGCGCCTTTACCGATGATGGCCTGAAATCCTTCGACGGCTAGGATCGCTTTGAATGAGGCAACGATCCCTTTTGCGATAGGATGTTCGGAACGGGATTCTACGGAAGCAGCATATTGCAGGATATCATTTCCAGAAACATCTTGCGTAAAATTGATTGTATCGGTCACGCCAAATTTTCCCTCGGTAAGCGTGCCGGTCTTATCAAATATAATTGCCTGGATATTCCGCGCTCTTTCAAAAGCAGCCCTATTACGGATAAGCAGGCCATGGCTTGCGGCAAGCGCAGTCGAAACTGCCACTACAAGCGGGACAGCAAGCCCTAACGCATGCGGGCAGGTGATCACCATGACTGTTACAGTCCTTTCAAGAGCAAAAGTAAAATCTTTCTGCATCATGGCTAACCACACAAAAAGAGTTATCGCCCCGGCACTCAACGCTATGATAGTAAGCCATAATGCCGCACGGTTAGCCAGGTCCTGCGTCTTTGATTTGCTCTCTTGCGCCTGCCTGACCAACTCAATTACCTGGGAAAGAAAAGAATCTTTTCCGGTCTTCTTTACTCCGACAGTCAATGAGCCTTCGCCATTAATAGAGCCGCCTATGACTCTTGCGCCTCTGGTTTTAACTACAGGATTCGATTCTCCGGTAAGCATTGCTTCGTTGACAGTGCTCTCTCCCTCGATCACATCTGCATCAGCAGGAATTTTTTCTCCCGGCTTTATAATAATTTTATCGAAGACGTTTAATTCATCTAAGGGAACATCCTCTACGCTCCCATTCGCCATGATCTTATGCGCCTGGCTAGGCATGAGTTGCGCCAATCCTTCAAGCGCCATCGAAGCGCCCATTACAGATCTCATTTCTATCCAATGGCCAAGGAGCATAATATCGACTAAAGTTGCCAGCTCCCAGAAAAATATCTTACCTGTTAACCCGAAGACTACCGCGGCGCTATAAACATAGGCTATAGTAATAGCTATTGCTATCAAAGTCATCATGCCGGGTTCTTTATTTTTTAATTCGTCATAGAGGCCTTTCAGGAAAGGAAACCCGCCGTAAAAGAATACTACGGAAGATAAACCAAAGACTATATACAAATGAGACACGGGAGAGAGAATAAAAATCGGCAGGGTAAGGGCCATCGATACCCAAAAACGCTGCTTAAAATCAGCGACCATACGGGCATGGTGCATAGCATGCCCTCCCATCCCGCAACAAGCGTGTTCTTTTTTCATTATAATATATACCCCTAAAATTTATCGGTAATGCCGAATTTACCCGTGCCTAAAATTATTAGCGCGATACAAACGCAGATGATCACAAAATTATATTCAAAACCGCCTGCCTGAATAAAAAACCCTTTACTCAAATGCACTTTTAAAGTCGCAACCAAAATAAATACTAATATGAAAAAAGCTGCTGTCCTGGTGAAGATACCCAAAATCAGAAAAGCCCCGCCTATTAATTCAGTATACCCCCCGACATAAGCCCAGAATAATGCCGGCTTAAACCCTAGTCCAGCCAACATATCGGAAAAACCGCCTATGCCCGGACCGCCAAATAAGCCAAAGGCAACCTGCGAGCCATGAGCTACAAATACCACGCCCAAACAAACTCTTAAGAGTAATATGACTAAATCTATCATTTTCTACCTCCTTTTATCAGATCCCTGATGATAGCGAATTTATTTTTCAGCCCATAAGAGCGATAAATACACATTATAAAATGAAATATGGTCGGCAAGACGCCCTTCATATTCAAACCCAAGACCCTGCCACAGGACCTGTTATTGGCCATAGGTATAATATAGCCTAAATCCAACGGCCTGTATTTACGCAGAGGAAGCCCTTTTATATCCCTGATGATATTTGCGGCTGCGGAATCTCCCTGAATTATAGCAAACTGCACTGCCATTCTTAAAAAAATATTTTTATATGAAAAATTTGCCGCATCCCCGGCAATAAAACAACTATCGTTTAAACGCAGGTATTCATCTACTTTGATCCTGCCTTGAGGATTCTTATCTATTTTTAAATCCTGGATAAAGCCGGCGGTCTTTACCCCTGCCGCCCATATCGTAAAGGCATTATTTATGATCCTGCCTTCGGAAAAATAAACTTTATCCTCTTCTATTTTATCGATCGTGCTGTTCACAAAAACCTCGATCTCTAATCTCTTCAAATTACTGATAACATATTTTTTCATCCATTCCGGCAGAGGGCCCAATATCGCAGGCGAGCGCTCAACAATGATTATCCTCCCTGGCGATTTTGCATTCTTTAAAAATAATCTTAAATTAGTAGCTACTTCTATCCCGGTATATCCGCCGCCGCCGACAATGAAATTATCAAACTTTCTCCGCCTTAACGCTTCGATTATCTTCCCGGAATCATTTACGCTATCCAAGGTATAAGCGCGCTCTTTAATATTATCATTTCCGTAAAAATTGGTCTCGGAGCCGCTGGCTATGATCAGGTAATCATAATTGAATTTTTCTGAACCAGCCGAGGCTTCTTTCTTATCCAGGTCAATCGCAGTTACCTCTTTTAATATGAATTTAAACCCAAATTTCCTTGCGAGCTTTTCTATTTTATAGCTCAATGCCTGGGGGCAGATCCCCCTTCCTATGCAGTCAGGAAGCATGGGCAAGAAATCAACAGTATCTTTTTTATCTATAAGGGTAACAGAAAGTTTGTCCCTTAATTTATAAAGCCTGCTTGCTGCGCTTAACCCCCCAAAGCCTCCGCCGATAATTAAAATTTTGCTCATAATAGTACCGCCGCAATCAAAACCAGGCCCACAAACGTTTGTATGGCGATAGTCAGCCTGGATGAATCGACTAAACGCATTTTATCACCGGAATGGTTTTTTAAAATAATCCCCGCCTTAATCGCCGGCAGGATAAATATAAAAACAAAGAGCGCCCAGGGCTTAAGATAACCCAAAATAACATTTAACAATACCGATGAAAATGCCGAGAACATCAATAAATAATAGAATAAGAATGCCTGTTTAGGCCCCAGGATGCTTACCCAGGTAAACTTACTCGCTCCCTTATCATCGTTAAAATCCGGGACTTCATTGGCGAAAAGAATTGCAGTAGTTAAAAACCCGAAAGGTAACGACAAAAGAAAACTCATTGGGTCGGGGAATATCCTTGTCTGAATAAAATAGCCGCCCATAACCAGGGCGGGGCCAAAGAGCAGGAATATAAAAACTTCTCCAAGGCGATGATAAGAGAATTGTAATGGTTCCCGGGAATACGACCAGCTTAAAAATATTATCGCTAAATAGACAAAAATGACAAAAGGGCTTTTTAAGGCCAGGGAAAGCAGGATCACCGATAGGCCGGCCAGAAGCGCAAAGATTATTGCCAGCCCAAGATAGAACTTTTCCGAGAATATCTTTTCCTGGATTAATTTCGAGCCGCCAAAAAATTTATAAAAATTCTTGTCCTGCCAGTCTGCCCCGCTCTTGGAATCCGCATAATCATTGATAAGGTTGGCGCTTAAATGGGCGGCTCCTGCAGCAATAAGCCCGAGGAAGAAACCTAAAAAATTAAAATTTCCTCTTTTGATTAATGAACCGAAGATGAAAGGAAGAATACTAGCGGAGAGAAATGGCAGCCTTAACGCCCTGACAACATCCCTTACCATATAGCTTTAAAATTTTAACAAAGTGATATCCCAATCAGGCCTGTTTAAATGATCGTTAAAATCAGGATTATTCTCATTCAGCCATTCATTAAAAGCCTTTACATCGCTGAATTTCTTTTCCGTTACTCCATCGTGATTGGTATCGACTTCCGCCGATTCGAACTTGCCGTCTTTGGTATGCACTACTACATCGGGCTTGCCATCGTAGTTAGTATCTGCTTCGGCTTTCGTTACATATTTGCCATCGGTATGATAAGTCACGTCGGGATTGCCATCTTTATTCAGATCGAAGGTTTTAATTTCGCCTTTCGCGGGAACCGCCGTAGTAACCTGGGCCTGGCAATAACCTGAATAAATATTCAGGCAAAATAAAACGAATAAAAAAATAATTGCAGCGCTGGCTTCTTTCTTCATTAGCTCCCTCCTTCTAAATCCTGCTTTCTACCAAAACATTTCCAGACAAATGTCCTTGAAATCTTTTTACATATCAAAGGGATACTTTCTTCGGGCGTCATGACTTTTTTTAAATTCTCATTCACGGTGCGGCTCCATAGTATCTCATTAGTTTTTGTATCGGTAACAGTATACTCCACCGACATCTCTACATAGTTTGCGGTCAAAGACGCCGCAACATCAAGGACTATCGAAACTCCGGGAATCGGTTTCACGGGCCCTCTCTTTAAATATCGATATTTTTTTATTATAACAGATGCCTGGATATCGCTTCCGTCAGGATCATCCGCTATTTCGAACTTAACTAATTTTCTATCAAGGAGGCTCTGCTGCAGGCTCTCTTTAAAGAATTCCGGCGATATCTGGTCCTCTCCGGACGCGTTTATGACCTCTTTGATATAGACTTTAATGGGTGATTTATCTTTGAATAAAAAGCCAATGGGTTTTTCTTGCGCAAAAACCGGGAACGAGCCGATAAGCGACAATATACTTGCAGCAAGTATTATCTTTTTCAGCATTCTAACGCCCTTTCTTTTTCTTGGCGCCTCTATTCTTTGGTTTTCCCGTCTAATGAAGACAATGCACCGGCGATCTCGCTGCTTAATGATGCGCATGCCGTGCTTAAGGCATTGGTTAAACCAAAATAGTCGCTAGGATTAACCGGCTGCCGGAATTCCGATCTTTTTATGAACACCATTTTATCTTTGTGTAAATCGATAATCGACCACTGCACCACTAAGAACATATCTTTATCCAGCCGGCTTTCCAGCTGGGCAACTTCCACGATCACCTGGTACCTGACCGGTATTGCCGTATTCCAGGGGTACATCTCGATCTTTGCCTGTGGAAGCATGATCCTTAAATCCGCGTTAAGCAGGCGCGCTAACCCAAGATCCAAAACCTCTCCCCAACGGTCGAACTGGGCAAAGTTAAGCGTATTATCTTTATTCCGGGTCACGATCTGCGGCCGGTCTTGATAATCCGGGATTTTTACCGGGCCGACACCAATGATCGCATCGTATTCAAGATTAAACTTTTGGACTGCCTGGTTTTCGTCTATGGCCTGGAGCATATAAAAGCGGGAATTTGGGCTATTCGCCACAGACATACATCCGCCTAAAAATACGGCAAAACACAGACAAACGCAAAATAAAATATAGTTTCGTCTCATCTTAGCTCTCCTTTAGAAGCTGGTTTTCCTTTTAAAAGCGCTTCCGGATGCTGCTCAAGATATTCAAGAAATAAATTCATGGAACTTGCCGCCTTAGTTACCTCGCGCAGCGTCTTATTCAATTCAACGACCCCTTCTGAATTCACTAATCTATTCAAGCCCGTAATGGTCTGCTCCAGCTGATTGGAAATTTCTTTAATGGGGATTTCGTCCACGATTTCAAAAATATCTTTTGAGATAGGCAACGCAGGCAATTCCGGGTATTTTTTTATCAGGCCGTATTTTTTCTCCGGTTTATCCGGATAGAAATTTAATGAGATCATAAGTTGGCCCGTAATAAAACTCTGTATCTCGAGCTTTGCCCGTAAGCCCCGCTTGACATACCTATTGTAATTAGGATAACCTATCGCATCAGGAATACCCTCCACGCGGGCTAATTCCACATCGATAATTACGCCAATCAATATATCCCTGGTCTCCGGGTTATAGACCAGGTCAATAGCACTTACGTTGCCGATCTTCACCCCCCGGAAGATAACCGGAGCTCCCACGGAGAGCCCCTTAATCGAGCCGTCAAAAAATAAAACATACTTATCCGATGCTTTAAACAGCGAGCCTGAACCAAAAACCACTATACCTGCCACTAATAATGCCGCTGCCCCTACCACAAATGCGCCAATGAGCGTTTTATTTGCTTTTCTAATCATTTTCCGGCTCCTAGTTTTTCTCCTCTTGTCAAAAATTTGATGACCCTGGGGTCACTGGAATTTTTCAATAATTCTTTGGGGTTGCCGCTGGCAATCATAGTCTTGCTTTCCGGATCAAGGAATATCGAATTATTCCCCACGGCAAAAATACTGGCAAGTTCATGCGTAACAACCACGATCGTCGCACCCAAAGTATCCCTTAACTCTAAGATCAGATCATCAAGCATGCGCGCGTTTAAGGGATCAAGCCCGGATGAAGGCTCATCAAAAAAGATAATATCCGGATCAAGCGCGATCGCCCGCGCTAAGCCCGCCCGCTTACGCATCCCGCCACTTATTTCGGAGGGATAAAAATCCGCGTATCCGGCCAAACCCACCAGCGCAAGTTTTAATTCTACGACCTGGCGTATCTGTTTAACAGAAAGCTTCGAATACAACTGCAAAGGCAGCGCAACATTCTCTCCCAGGGTCAAAGAACTCCATAACGCACCGCCCTGATAGAGGACCCCGAAACGCTGCATAATATCCTGTTGCTCTTTATCATCTTTATCCCAAAAATTCTTACCGTAATATAAAACCTCTCCCTTGGTCGGGCCCTTAAGGCCGATAAGCGCCTTGAGCAGAGTGGTCTTGCCGCAGCCACTGCCGCCCATCACAATAAAAATATCGCCTTTCTGAATGCTGAAGTTGAGATTACGCATCACCACATAATCATCATACCCCAGATCAACATTACGCACTTCAATTACAGGCCGTAAAGATTCTTCCATAATTATATCCCTAATACCTGACAGACAAATGTAATAATCGCAGTGGCAATCACGACACCGGTAATCGCAGTAACCACCGCCGAAGTAGTCGCCTCTCCTACTGCCCTGGCACTCCTCTGGCATTGGATACCGCGGAGGCAGCCGACAATCGCAATGATCACTCCAAAAACAAAACTATGTATAAGGCCTACCCAAACGTTGCTTAGTTTCACCGCTGCCTGCGTATGATTTAAATATTCTACCGGATTAAGGCCGAGCACGCCTGTGCTGATAACAAAACCGCCGACTATGCCCATTAAGTCTGCGTAGAGGGTCAATAGCGGCAACATAATAACCAATGCCAAAACGCGCGGCAGGACCAAAAAATCGATCGGATTGACTCCCAGGGTCTTCAGCGCATCGATCTCTTCATTCGTTTGCATAATCCCCAGCTCCGCCGCAAAAGAGGCGCCTGTCCTGCCTGACATAAGCACCGCAGTCATCACTGCCCCCATCACGCGGACCATGGCGATACCGACGATATCGGCGATATAAATTTGCGCGCCGAATAGTTTAAGCTGTATCGCCCCGATAAAAGCAAGTATCGTGCCTACTAATATGCTGATCAAAGAAACAAGGCCTAAGGCATCTGCCCCGCATTTTTGTACGGTAGAAACAAAGTCATCCCGGCGAAAACAGGATTTGCCCATAAATAGCCTGCCGAAACTAAGAGCGACTTCTCCCAAAAAATCAAGCCACAAACGTATGCTTTTGATAACCTCCAGGGCCTTAGTCCCGATACTCTCCAGGAAGGATTCTTTTGTTTCCTGGTGCACAACGACCTTCTCGCGCATCTTCAAAGAAAGCGTTAATAATTTCTGCACTCCTTCCGGCAGCCCTTCGCGGACAACACTGATATCTCTACGTTCACACTCATTGACCAGATCAAGTAAAAAAGAGACCAGGCCGCTATCCCATTTACTTACTTCCGAGAAATCAAAGGTGACTTGTTTGGTGTCACGATGAAGAGCAAACTGAGAAGTAACTTCGTCTACCGCAGGAAGCCCTACGGAAATCTGCCAGTCTCCGCTCAGCTTGAGGTGGAGTATTTTTGGGTTCGAATAATCAAAGGTAAGTTTTTCCGGAGACATATATTTAATTATATATCCCCGTTATTTTTTATCAAGTATTATAATTTACCGCCTGTTATCTTAGCCCTGGCAGACAAGTTGATGACTAAGCGGAATAAAAAAATTATCAATATCAGGACAAACGCTACGATACGAAGCATCCTGTATAAATCTATCTTTTTCCTTAAATCTCCGGTAACATCCCTTAAAAATTTATCCGGTGCTTTTAGATCCCCTAGGTTTTTCTCAAAAGTTTTGGCTACGGCCAGCTGGCGGGGCATTTCTTTCTGCAGAAGTACACTCTCCAGTTCCTCATTTAACCCGCGCATCCCGCCGATCTGATAAGCAACCAGCATCTTGTCATAAAAATATAATTCTACTCCGTAACGCGTCAATTGTCTTATTGCATAGATATTGGCAAAAAGAAAAAGCAATAACAGTATTACGGCGATCGTTATCCTGGTTTTATTCATCTCTTCTCCATAAATAGAAACTTTTAGCCCAAACTTTTGCGGAACCTTAAAGCGCTGAAAGTAATGACTGATAAACCGATGATCAATAAGGGCACCAGTTGCACCCAGAGGACATCTATCCCTATCCCTTTCAAGAATATACTCCTGATCACCACCATAAAATAGCGCATCGGGTTTAAAAAAGTAAGATACTGGATGATCTGCGGCATATTGGCAATAGGATACGCAAATCCGGACAAAAGCATCGTAGGCATATAAAAAAGAAAAAACGACATCATTGCCTCCTGCTGGGTCGAAGATATCGTGGAAATGAATAAGCCTATCCCTAAAGTAGTAAATAAATATATGCAAGTAGAAAACAATAATAAAAATATGCTTCCTCTTAGCGGTATATGAAACCAGAGTACGCCCAAGACGGTAATCAGGATGCTCTGGATGAGGGCGATCACGCCAAAAGGAAGGAGTTTTCCGGCGATAAGTTCAATGGGTTTGATCGGGCTGACCGTAAGTTGTTCCATGGTGCCGATCTCTTTTTCTTTGACAATAGCCATAGCGCTCAATAGAAGCGAAAGCATGGTAACGATAATGGCGACTACTCCCGGAAGATAATAATTTGTTGAGATGAGGTTGCCGTTAAACCAGGCGCGGTCTTTTAAATCTACGCTGGGGATGCTGGTTATCCTGCCGCTGGCATCAGCCGTTTCTTTTGCCAGGTCATACTCATAGTTGCCAATAATGGTATTGGCATACCCCATAACAACCATCGCTGTATTGGAATCTGTCCCGTCAAAAGCTAACTGCAATGCCGCGTCTTTTCCGGCATTAATATCGCGGCCAAAACCGCGGTCAATATGGATGACTACGCTGGCTAATCCCTTATCCAGTAAAAGATTCTGTTCGCTTTCACTGCTTATATAATGCTCAGGGATAAAATATTTCGAGTAAGTAAACCTGCGCAGGAGCTCGCGGCTCTCAACGCTGTTATCCCGGTCGAAGATAGCGGTAGGGACATAGGTTATATCTCTATTGGCGGCATAGCCAAAGAGTATTATCTGCAGCAGCGGAGCGATGAAAATGACCGTCTTCATCCGCGGGTCGCGGAAGATCTGTTTGAATTCCTTAACCAGGATCGCCCTTATCCGTTCAAAACTCATCAAACCACCTTCTTCTTGAATTTCTTTACCGCCAGGAACAGCATTATAAAAGCAAATAAGAAAAGAAGGATTGCCTCATCCCAGATAGTCTCTATCCCATTGCCTTTCAGGAACAGATCCCTCAGGACTACGATATAATAACGCGCCGGGACCAGATAAGTAACTGCTTGAATAAACTTAGGCATATTAAAAATCGGATAGATAAATCCGGATAGGAGTACCGTCGGGATCATTGTGGTCAGGCTTGCCAGCTGGCTGGCCATTAATTGCGTCCGGGCGACTACGGAGATGATGATACCCTGCGAAAGGGCACCCGTTAAAAAAAACGCGCTTATAATAAACAACAATAAGTAACTGCCCCTGAAAGGCACCCCGTACAAAAACTTAGCCATAACCACCCCTACCGTAAGATCAAAGAATCCGATGGTAAAATATGGGATGAATTTGCCGAGGATCAACTCCGGGGCTTTTACCGGAGTGGAGATCAACTGCTCCATTGTGCCTCTCTCCCATTCCCGGGCGATGCAGATAGACGTAAGTAACGCGGCGATGATCATTATGATCATCGCGATGACCCCGGGGACGATAAACCAGGTGCTGGTCAGACCCATGTTAAACCAGATTCTGGAGCGTGCATCTATTGTTTGACGCGGTTTAAGGCCGGCCGCGGAGAGCGTAGTGGACAAAAGGTTCAGATTGTATGTGGAGACGACCGAACGCACATAGCCCATGGCGATAGTAGCAGTATTGGCATCGCTTCCGTCGACTATCAGCTGCAGGGGTGCGGCCTTGCCGGATTCGATATAATGGGAAAAATCTTTCGGGATGATCAAGGCCATCAAGACCGTGCCATTGTTGATCTGGCGTTCGATATCCCGGTAATTATCCGTATAACTAGTTATCTTAAAATATTTTGAGTTTTTGAAATTGAGCAGGAAATTACGGGTAAGCTCGGAAGAAGCATCCTGATTCCATACTATAGTGCGCACATGGTCGATATCCAAAGAAAGCCCATAGCCGAAGATCACCAAGAGAAACATCGGGATCGCTAAGGCAAGGCCCAAACTGCGCGGGTCACGCTTGATCTGGACAAATTCCTTCCAAGCCACAGCCTTAACTCTTATTAAATTCATCCCTTATGTTCCTTATCATACTCTTCTATCGAAGAAACAAATACATCTTCCAGGGAAGGAAGGATCTTATTCACGCTAAAATCTTGCGCCTTTTCTTTCTCAAGGAATCCCTTTATTACCGGTATAGCTTTAGAACTATCATGGACAACGGCGTGGATATTCACTCCAAAGAGAGCTGCTTCTTTGACCCCTTCTATTTTACTGATCCTCTCCAGCCAATCCGGAGAATCAACTAAGGTGATCTCCAGCACTTCGTCCTTCATACACTTAGTCTTCATCTCCTGGGGCGTACCCGCGGCAATGATCGTGCCGTGATAGATCAAAACCATGCGGTTACAATTTTCCGCTTCATCCATATAATGCGTAGTGACAAAAACAGTCACGCCCAAACCAGCCAGTTTTTTAATTATGCTCCAGAAATTGGCGCGGGTCAAAGGATCGGCGCCCGAAGTCGGCTCATCAAGGAATAAAATCTTCGGTTTATGCAATAACGCGCACCCTAAGGCAAGGCGCTGTTTCCATCCGCCGGCAAGCGCAGAAGTAATCTTTGTTTCCATTCCTTCCAGGCCCGCAGTGCTAATAGTCTCCTGAAAACGCTCTTTTTTTTCAGCCTTAGGGATCTTATATATCCCGCTGTAAAAATTGATATTCTCTTCGACAGTCAGATCGTCATAGAGAGAAAATTTTTGCGACATATAACCGATATGCTGTTTTATCTTATACTGCTCTTTGATAATATCAAAACCACCCACCTGCCCGCTGCCTGAAGTAGGAGGAATGATCCCGCAGAGCATCCTGATGGTAGTAGATTTCCCCGCGCCATTAGGCCCCAGGAATCCAAATATCTCGCCCTGTTGGACCTCGAAATCGATCCGGTTGACTGCGGTAAACTGGCCGAATTTTTTTTCCAGGGCCTGCACGCTTACGGCAATATTATTTGTGTTGTTCTCTCTCATACTCTTTGATTATAGCGACAAAAGCTTCTTCTAAAGTCTTAACATTATATTCTTTTTTGATCTTCTCCGGAGACTCACAGCGTAAGAGCTTACCTTTATGCAAGAGCCCGACCCTGCGGCAACGCTCGGCTTCGTCAAGATAACAAGTAGAAACAAATATGGTCACTTTTTCTTTAAGCAGGTCGTAGAGTATGTTCCAAAAATCCCTCCGGGAGACCGGGTCAACGCCATTGGTGGGCTCATCAAGGAATAAAACCTTCGGGGTATGTATCAAAGCGCATGCCAGGCCCAGTTTCTGTTTCATCCCTCCGGAGAGTTTTCCGGCGAAGCGCTCTTTAAAAGGCAGGAGGCCGGAAAAACCAAGCAAGTGGTCAATCGCTGCCGCGCGTTTTTCCTTTGCCACGCCGTAAACATCGGCATAAAAATTAATATTTTCTAAAACACTTAACTCTTCATAAAGGCCGAAGCGCTGGGACATATAAGCAATATGTTCTTTCAGGGCTTCAGCTTCCTTTACGGTATGTTTGTTATAGACCCAGGCCTCTCCTTCTGTGGGATCCATGATCCCTGTCAGAAGCCGCATAGTGGTGGATTTACCTGCCCCGTCCGGCCCGACTAAACCAAAGATCTCCCCTTCTTCGACCTCCAGGTTCAGATGGTCGAGGGCAGTCAACGCCCCGAATTTACGGGTAAGATTTTCGATCTTTATTGTTACCATGGATGGTCCTACTCAAGCATTATGTACGCGTCCGCGGGCATCCCGGGCTTCAAGTCGAGGCTGGCATTGTCAGTCTTGACTTTTATCCTATAAACATACTTGACTCTCTCTTCAGTAGTTTGGATGTATTTAGGAGTGAACTCTGTCTGACTGGATATAAATGATACCCGGCCGTCATATTTCTTACCGCGGTAACTATCTGTCTGCACAGTAGCCTTTTGCCCTAATTTGACTCTCCCCAGGTCAGTCTCGTTTATATAAGCAGTGACCCAGATGTTATCAAGGTCCACGGCGGTAAATACCGGCGCGCCCGGCTGCACGACTTCACCGGCAAGAGCGCTCTTTGTAAGAACATAGCCATCAAGAGGGCTGGCCAGATCCGTCCAGCCTAATTTTGTATTAGCTAATTCCAAAGATGCGCGCAACTGTTTGATATTCGCTGAATCAGTATCCATTTTAGTCTTTGCCGTATCGCGGTTTTGGGCTGAAATAGCGCCTGCCTTCAAGAGGTTTTCAGCTCTTATATAATCATCATAATCGAGTTTATACTGGTATTCTGCCAGCTTCAATGCCGCTTCTGCTTCAGCTTTGACTTTGCTCAGCTCGTCTTTATTCAGCCGCGCGACAATATCATCTTTTCTGATCACCATGCCTTCGTCAGTCAGGAGCTCTTCGATCTGCCCCTCTACCCTGAAAGATATGCGCACATCATCGCCTTCGATATTGCCCGAAACTTTAATCACTTTTCCGTTGGCATTCCTTTCTTTTAATATAAAAAAGGCTGCCGCGCAAATCCCGATGATTAAAATTCCGGCTACAATTATAAACTTTTTTTTCTTTTTCATTTTTCCTCCTTAACGCCTCTTCCCATAGTCCTGTCTAATTTTGCCTTTGCCATAATATAATCGTAAATACCTTCAACAAGGTTTTTTTCCACCTTCGCCAGAGAAACCTGCGCATCCAAAACATCCAGGTTCACGCCTACCCCATTATTGTAACGGACATAAGAGATCTTCAAAGCCTCTTTTGCGTCTTCAAGGTTATCCTGCTGTGATTTTATGACTTCCGCTGCTTCTTTTAGGTCAAGACAAGACTGCCGCACGTCAACAGCGACTTGATCCGCTAAATTATCTTTTCCGATGACTGCCTGCATATACTTGGCGCGGGCGGCATCTACCTTGGCCTTCGTGGAGAAACCGTCAAATATAGCTATGCCTACAGAAAAACCTATATTCCAATCATTATGCTTTTTATTAAACATATTCCCCAGATTATCGGATCGATATAAATATTCCGCGCTTGTTTCTAACTGCGGAAGCCATCCTGACTTGGCATATTTGATCGCCCACTTACTGATATCGATCCCCAAAGATTTTAAGATCATCTCCGGCTCATTCAGGTATGCCTCTTTTAAAAAGTCTCCTTCTTTTATCTCAAAGGGATCATAATTTAATTTACCGGCAATGGTTATTTTATCTCCCACTTTCAAACCGAGCAGTTTATCCATCTCCGCGACAATCAAATCTATGGAATTCTGCGCGTTGATCAATTGCGGGACCAATAGCGACACTTGCACCTTAGATTGTAAAACATCGAACCTCGAAGAAGTCCCTTGTTTGAATTTATTATTCACTTCTTCATAATGGCTCTCCGCCTGCTGCACCAGGTCTTCTGCGATACGTTTTGTTTCGTAAGCAAGCAAGAGGCCGTAATAGAGCCTCTTGGCATCAAGTTCTACATTGAGTTTTGTAGCGCGCAAGGTCTCTCCCTGCTCCTTTAAAGCAAGCTGCGCCTGCCTTAAAACAGAAAGATTCGCCCCGCCATTATAAATAGTGTCATTTACGCTTATGCCCATCATATTGTCATTTTTAAAACCGGAGAATACGCGCATATCCCTCTTACCGCTGCCGGCTGAAGAATTCAGCACTGCGCCATTGTGGGTGTAGCCTGCGTTAAAGTCGACTTTCGGCAGGAACTCGCTGCGCGCATTAAGTATATCGGCGCTGGAAATTTTCAGCCCGTATTCCTGTATCTGGATATCTTTATTATTCTTAAAAGCGATCTTAACTGCATCCTCTAACGAAGAGAGCGTTAAAGCCCCTTCCTTTTTTTCTTCGCAAAAGCCGGGCGTAAAAGCCAACAACAGGAAATTTAAAATGATCATGCCGATTACAGCATGGGTCATCTTCTGGACAATATTTTTGAATTCATTATAAAGAGGGTATTTTCTATTCAGGCCGAAGAACCTGGCATTTGCCTTATAATTACTCTCCAGGACTCCCTGCTTCTCAAGGTTATAAAGGGTCCTTTGGAAGACCCCTGGTTTCTTCCTGAGGATCCTGCCTAATTCCTGGATATAAAATTGCTGCTCCGGATGGGAATAAAAGACTTTTAAGATTTTAAGGGTATTCTTCGAGAATTGCATAAATATACCTTTTAGTTATATGCAACTTGCATATAAACATATCTATTTTATATATAATTGTATGCATAAGGCATATACTTGTCAAGTATTTTTTTTACTTGCAAACCCTTTAAAAAGATATATCATAAAATATAACTAGGAGGGTCAAATGAACAAATCAGCAGGTATAGTTATTTTTTCTTTGGTCTTGATCTTCGGTGTTTGCAGCCTCGCCTATTGCCAGGCGATAGATATCGCAAAGCTGGTTGATGATTTTCAGAACGCTACCGACCTGCAAAAAGGCCAGATATTAAAAGATAATCTGGGCAAGGATATTTCCGCAGGCGGCATGATCAGTAACGCCGGAGAATATGATTTTTTTGATACGGCAAATGACTTCA
>JALOCE010000178.1 GCA_023227925.1 Candidatus Omnitrophota bacterium | reverse complement strand
TTTGCGCCTGATGCAGGTTCGGATGTAGTGACAGCAGCTAAAATACCTGCCGCTATCGACGGCGAAAAACTGGTCAAGACCATGCGCGATACATATGGGATCACTATCGCCGGAGGCCAGGCCGAGTTAAAAGGCAAGGTCATCAGGATCGCGCATATGGGTTACATCGAAGAATCCGATATTATCGCCGGTATCGCCTGTTTGGAGAAAGTCTTAAAACAAATGGGGCATAATTTTATTCTGGGTTCAGGTGTAAGTGCCGCCGAAGAAGTATTCCTGAGAAAATAAAAACTAAAAATAAATAAAAAATTATCCAGGAGGGTGTTTGATGAAAATTTTAGTCAGTGATCCGTTGTCCGAAGAGGGGCTGAAGATCTTAAGAGAAGTAAAAGAGTTTGAAGTGGATGTTATAACCGATCTTAAGCCGGAAGCGCTAAAAGAGAAAGTCAAAGATTACGAAGCGCTGGTAGTCAGGAGCGCCACCAAGGTGACCAGGGATGTCATCGATGCTGCGCTGAAATTAAAAGTAATCGGCCGCGCCGGCGTGGGCCTTGATAATGTAGATCTAGAGGCGGCGACGCAAAAAGGCATCATCGTGATGAATACTCCGGCGGGAAATACCATTTCTACCGCCGAACATACCATGAGCATGATCATGGCTCTTTCCAGGAATATCCCCCAGGCTAATGCCTCGACGAAAAAAGGGGAATGGAAACGCTCCAAGTTCATGGGCGTAGAACTTTATGGCAAGGCCCTGGGTATCGCCGGCTTTGGCAGGATAGGCAAGGAAGTGGCAAAGCGCGCTCTTTCTTTCGGGATGAAGGTCTTGGCATATGATCCTTTTCTTTCCCGTGAAGTTGCCGAAGAGCTAGGTGTCGAGATGGCAGAGTTAAAAGAGCTGCTCGCGAAGTCCGATTATATTACCGTGCATACGCCTCTGACCGAAGAAACAAAACATATGATATCGACGGAGGAATTCGCATTGATGAAGAAGGGTGTGCGGGTAGTCAATTGCGCCCGCGGCGGGATCATCGATGAGGCGGCACTGGTAGAGGCGATCAAGGAAGGCCGCGTTGCAGCAGCAGCACTCGATGTCTTTGAAAAAGAACCGTTATCTGCTGATAGCGAACTCTTAAAATTGGATAACGTCATTATTACTCCGCACCTGGGCGCTTCTACGGAAGAGGCGCAGGTAAATGTCGCTATAGAAGTAGCAGAGATCGTGCGCGATGCGCTTTTAGGCAGAGGCATACGTAATGCCGCAAATTATCCCTGCCTGGAAGCAGAGGTCTATAAGTTCCTCCAGTCCTATATAGTTTTAGCAGAGAAATTAGGGATGTTCTCCGCGCAGCTGGCCGAAGGCAGGTTCCAGGAATTGAAAATAAGTTATAGCGGCGATATTACTAAACAGGACTTAAGCCCCCTGACTATGTCTTTGGTCAAGGGTGTACTTTCGCCGATATTAAAAGAAACAGTGAATTTCATCAATGCCGTAAGCCTGGCTAAGGAAAGAGGCATCAGGGTCCAGGAATCCAAATCTTCCAGGGAAGAAGAGTTTGTAAATCTTATCCAGCTGGAGATAAAGACCGATAAAGAGGTCCTGCGGGTAGCCGGGACGCTTTCCCCCAATAAGCAGCCGCGCATTGTGAAGATCGACGAGTATTATGTTGAAGTCTCGCCCCTCGGAGAGATGCTGGTGATACAAAATTGGGATAGGCCGGGGATCATCGGTAACCTGGGCACGCTTTTAGGCAAGCACAAAATAAACATCGCGGCAATGACTTTTGGCCGCCAGACAGAAGGCGGCAAGGCCACTACCGTTTTAAACATAGACAGCCCGGTTTCAACGGACATCCTGGACAAGATCAAAAAATTAGAGAATATTTTAGCGGTAAAAGTGATAAGGTTATGAAGGTTTTTTTAAAAAGTTTAGGTTTAGCAATTATAGTTTGCGCGGTATCTGTGTGCGCTTATGCCAAAGAGATTAATATCCTCTTTACCGGCGATACGCACGCTATGCTTTATCCCTGTAACTGCCCCATAGAGCCGGATGGCGGGGTTAGCCGCAGGGCTACTTTGATAAACGAATTGCGTAGAACAAACCCCGATACCCTGCTTTTGGACTCGGGAGGTTTTTGCGCCGGCGGTTTAATGGATGAATATACGCAGAGCATCCAACTGGATATGCAGCGCACAATAGTAAACCTTAAGGCAATGGAGTTGATGCGTTATGACGCAGCGACGATAGGGGATGACGATCTTAATTTCGGCAGGCAATTCCTGCAGGATAATACCGCAAAATCAAAGATCGTTTTTCTTTCCTGTAATATCGAGGCGAAAGAAAAAACAGGGCCTGCTTTTTCTCCTTTCGTTATCAAAGAGGTCGCGGGGATCAAGATCGGTATTATCGGAGTGACTAATCTTTTGGCAAAAGATAAAGTACCTGAGTTAGAAATTATTGAGCCTGTAGCGGCGGTCAGGCGCGCGGTAGGGGAATTGAAAGCTAAGAATGTAGATATCATCGTGCTCTTAAGCCATTTGGGCGAGCAGGCCGATTTAAAGCTGATAGAAGAGGCCAAGGGCATCGATGTTTTGATCACCGGCCACAGCCGCAGTAAAGAAGAAGTTGCGACCAGGGCAGGTTCTACTATAATTGCAAGGCCCGACTGGCAGGGCAGGAAATTGGATAAATTATCTCTGACCTTTACCGGGAATAAAATAACAGATTATAAGGCCGAGAAATTGCGCCTTTCAGATAAAATAAAGGACGATCCCGGCATGCAATCTATCCTGCCGAAATGTTTTTCAGATAACAATTGTAA
>JALOCE010000036.1 GCA_023227925.1 Candidatus Omnitrophota bacterium | reverse complement strand
TCAAAGCGTTTCTGCACCTCTGCAGGATTTGATTTTTAACAAGCTTATTAGGTGGAGCTCTAAAGGGGATGTTGAGCCGGACTTGGCAGAGAGATGGGATGTTTCTCGTGACGGACTGGTATATACTTTTTATTTAAGAAAAGGAGTAAAGTTCCATGACGGCGTAGAATGCACTGCCGAAGACGTCAAATTTACTTTTGATAAGATCATTGATCCGCAGGTGAATTCTCCTTTCCGTTCATCTTTTCAATTAGTCAAAGATTTTAAAGTTATCGACCGGTATATTTTTCAGGTGATTTTAAAGGAGCCTTCTGCTTCTTTTATCTACCGGTTAATCCGGGAGATTGTTCCGAAACACCTTTTGGAGAAAGCAGATTTAAGAAGCAGTTATTTTAATTTTCATCCTATTGGCACCGGGCCCTTTAAATTCAAGGATTGGACAAATGATAATCAGATCATCTTAGAATATAACCCGGATTATTATGAAGGCAGGCCTTATCTGGATGAAATTATGGTTAAGACTTATTCTGACTCGCGGGAGCTCTGGGCAGCTTTGATGCGCCAGGAAATAGACCTGGTTTTATTCCTGGAGCGGGAGGATTATGAGATCGTAAAGAAAGACCCTAGTTTTAAAACCTATGTTTTTCCTGTTGATGGTTACTATGCTGTAGTTTATAATCTCGATGACCCAATATTAGCGGATAAAAAAGCTAGGGAGGCAATTGCTTCTGCTATAGATAGAAAGAGTCTAATTCAGAGGATAGCTTTTGGTTATGGGCTAGAATCTGACGGCCCCTTTTATCCGGATTCCTTTGCTTTTAACCCGCAAGTCAAGCCTATTGAGTTTAATCCTGATAAGGCAACTGCGTTATTATCCGAAGCTGGCTGGAAAGATATTGATCAGGATGGGGTATTAGAAAAAGATGAGGAAGAGTTAGAAATTAGAATATTGGTAGATGCGCGTAACGATATACAGCGCAGAATTATAATGTTGCTCAGGCAGCAGCTTCAGGAAGTAGGGATAAAACTTAAGGTGCAATTATGCAATGATGAAAAGATGCTGACCCAGGAATTCCTTGAGCAAAATAAATCTCAGGCGCAACTCAAGCTATTATTAGCTGGGATAGATCCGGATTCAATAAGAGAAGAGTGGTCCTTACAAGGGTTCCAGGGTGGCCATAATTTATGGCCATATAAAAATCAGGAAGTAGAAAGGTATTTTGCTCTTGGTAAAATCAATCAGGATAAGAAAAAAAGGGAATGGATTTACCAGGAGATCCACCGTTTTATTTATCAAGACCAACCGGTTTGTTTCCTCTATTTTCCTTTTTGGTTTCATGCAGTTTCTGCTAAGTTCGAGAATACAGATAAACTTTTTACCTTGAGTATGCCTTTTTATGTAATGAAGGATTGGTCTCTTAAGCAAAAAGTTATCGTTAAGAAGAAAGGAGGTGAAGAGAGATATGGAGATTATTAGAGCAGGGTCAGATCTAATATCTGCTGTTGGTCCATTGAGCTGCTGTTGGCCTATGGGAAGCTTAGGTTCTCGCAGTCCTTAATAAGGCAAGTGTAATAAGGAATAGGTCCTGTCCGGCCGGCAGGGCTTGTTCTAAAGATTTTAAAAATACTTTTGAAAAGCCCACGACATATGAAATTATCCAAATTTAATTTATGGGTTCCGGATTATCCTACCAAAGGTGAACATCTCTTATTTAATAGCCGCACTCAAGGTTTAATCAAAATAAACCAGGAATTCAGGGATGCTTTATTTGCTTCCGAAAAAACCGGAATCATCAATAAAGAGATAGAAAATAGCCTCACCGCTTTGAAAGCTAATGGCATTATTATTGAAGACGAGCAGGAGGAAGCAGCTAAGCTGGATGATTTCTTTAAACAGTTGAAATACGAGTCCAATGGTTTGGCTTTTGAAGCCACTATACTTACTACTTACAACTGCAATTTCCGCTGCGTTTATTGTTTTGAGGAATCAGTAAAAGAGAATAAATTCCTTAGTCCTCAGACCAGCGATTTGATTGCCTCTTGGCTGATAAAGAGGGCTGAAAAAAGAAATATCAAGCGTATACTCCTGGTATATTATGGCGGAGAACCTTTATTAAATATCCCCCCGATTTATAATATCTCTTATAAGATGCAGAAATGGGCGCAAACTAAAGGCGTTGAATTCGGTTTTATGATCATTACTAATGGAAGTATCCTTAGCCTTGAGCTGGTGAATAAGCTTCTGCCTCTGGGGTTAAAGGAGATCCGCGTTACCCTGGATGGGGACAGGGCAACGCATAACCAAAAGAGGCCGCTTTTAGATGGTTCAGGCACCTTTGACCTGATCATCGATAATATCAAGCTCGTTATCGATAAAGTGAATATCGCAGTAGCAGGGAATTTCGATCGTGAGAGTTTCCCGGGCGTGATCCGTTTATTGGATTATTTAAAAGAAAGAAATTTACTCTATCGTCTTAGCCGGATAGATTTTGCGCCTATCGTTCCCAGGCTGGGGCCGAAAGATAACCCGAAGGCAATAGAATTAGCAGAGTGTGCATCCCATGTCGGTAAGGATGGATTATTCGAAGAAACCGTAAGGCTGAAGAAAGAATTAATGCGCCGCGGGATCAAAGTCAGGACAGGCCTGTCTGTTAATGCCTGCCCTTTATTTATGCAGGATGCCGGCGTTACCATCGATCCCGATGGTATAATTTACAAGTGTAATTCTTTATTAGGATACTCCGAATTTGCCATCGGCGATGTGCGCCAGGAGGAATTTAACCATAAATTCAATGAGTTTATGAATATCGATGCCTGGAAAAAATGCCCTGCGGAATGCCCGTATGTGCCGATGTGCCAGGGAGGCTGCCGTTTTTTTTCTTATCTGGAAAATAACAATTTTTCCGATTTGTCCTGTAAGAAAGAATACCTGGACCGGATCACTCCTGAACTGATCAAGTTAGAATACGAAAAGCTTACCACAGCCAGAGAGTAAATGAATTAGTTGCGCAAGGCCTATCCTCGTAATATAATTACTCTTAGAAGAATAGTAGCAATAGCTATCATGAAAGAAAGCAAAGAATTCCTCTCTTTATTGCTGCCTTATAAGGCCAAGGTAACCTTCGCCTTTATCTCAATTTTATTAGCTAACCTCTTAGGATTATTTTTTCCCTGGGCGCTTAAAGTCATCATTGATGAAGTCTTGCCCAGGAAAGATTTAAGCCTGTTGAATATATTGACCTTATGTCTTATCTTGAGTTTTATTTTAAAGGCATACTTTGGTTTTATGCGCGAGTACCTGGCTTCTTTTATCGGAGAAAGAGTTGTCCTGGATTTACGCAATAAACTCTACTGGCACCTGCAGAAACTCTCTGTAAACTATATTGAGAATACGCCTATTGGAAAGATAATCTCCGGTATCATAGGCGACGTAGAGAGCATCAAGGCATTCTTATTCGGCGGGGCGATCGATTTTGTCTATTCCTTTTTTAATTTATTTTTTGTCATTCTTATTCTTTTATTTTTAGACTGGAAACTTGCCCTTATTTCTATTCTTTACCTGCCGGCTTTCGGCATCACCTTTTTTAAATTTACCCCGCTCTTAAAAGAAAAGCACGCCTTGGTCAGGGAGAAATACTCTGAATTGACATCAAGGCTGAACGAGGTCTTAAACGGCATCCGTGTTGTCACTGGTTTTGCCAGGGATAAGAGAGAAGCTGAGGTGTTTGACAGGAAACAAAAAGAGATATTTGTTCTTTCTCTCGGCAGCCATAAGTTAGGCGTATTCCTTTGGATGGGGTCTGAATTTGCCAGTTCCCTGGGATTGGCAACGCTTATCTGGTTCGGGGCAAGGCAGGTCGTATCAGGCGCGATCACAGTAGGGACATTAATGGCTTTTTATTCTTATTTAGGGATGCTTTTTTACCCGGTAATCAGGCTTGTTATTATCAATAATTATTATCAGGAGGCATCTGCTTCGATGGAGCGCGTGCAGCAGGTCTTATCCACAGAGCCGAAAATAACCGAAGCTCCGCACCCTGTTATCCTGGATAAAATAAAAGGCAATATTGTTTTTTCGGGCGTGAGTTTCAGCTACTCCGGCCAGAAAGATGTTCTTTCCGAGATAAATTTGGAAGTGCGGCCATCCGAAGTGGTGGCCTTGGTGGGTAAGAGCGGAGCCGGTAAGACTACTTTAATAAATTTACTTTTGCGTTTCTATGATCCGGATGAAGGTAAGATATTTATTGACGGCTTTGACCTGCGCGAGCTCTCATTAAAGGATTATCGTTCTCAAATCGCCATGGTTATACAGGATGATTATCTTTTTGGCACTACTCTCCGGGAGAATATTAGTTATAGCTGCCCGGATGCTTCGGAGGGAGAGATTATAAAAGCAGCAAAGTTAGCTAACGCGCACCAGTTTATCGCGGATTTACCTGGTGGCTACGATACGGAGATAGGGGAGCGGGGAGTTAAATTGTCTTATGGCCAGAGGCAGAGGGTATCTATTGCCCGGGCGATACTGCGGAACCCGGCGATATTAATTCTAGATGAAGCAACTTCTAACGTAGATTCCCAGACCGAGCGTTTAATCATCGAGGAAGCATTTCTCAATCTGATAGAGGGCAGGACTACTTTTGTGATTGCGCACAGGTTATCTGCCATAACCCACGCAGACAAGATCCTCTTTATCGAAAATGGCAGGATAATCGAAACAGGCAGGCACCCGGAGTTATTAGAGAAAAAGGGGAATTACTGGAGGATGTGGCTGAGCCAGAATCAGGCGGAGGAAGCCAAGGCAGATAAAAGATGGGGCGAATAAGACGGATCGTAAGCAGGTTTTTATTAAATAAATTTTACCGCAAGCTCTGGATGCAGATTGCGATTGCGCTGACGGTGATAACCAGTATACCGGTAGTATTATTGGGGCTGTCTCTCTTGAATACTTCTCAAGATGCCGTAAGAAAAAGCGTCTTGAATAATCATAAGGAGATAATCATCAGGACCGCAGAGGAGATAGGCTTATTGCTCAAGCAGCCCGAAGATATCCTTAATTCTACGGCAGCGCTTCTGGGCGTAAGTGATTCCAGCCCCTGGCGCCAGGAAACTATATTGGTGGAACTGGCCCTTAATCAGCCTGTTTTTATGAGGGTCTTTTCTCTGGATTTATCGGGAAACCTGATAGCCAGCTCTGATTTAGGAGGTGCTCCGGGCGCAAGTTATGATAAAGATGCTATCCCGCAGGTCCTAAACGATAAGATTTATATTTCCAGGGTAAGTTTTCAAGATAACCATACGCCATACTTAACCATTGCAGTCCCGGTCAAGAAACGGGATAAAACAAGCGCGATATTAATGGCCGATATTAATCTTAGGGGGCTCTGGGATATCGCGGATAATATCCGCCTGGATAATACCGGCAGGGTCTTTTTAGTTTCTAATGACGGGACATTGATCGCACATCCGGATAAGAAACGGGTATTGAAGAATGAAAATCTTAAAAATCAGCAGGATATCAATGCAGTTCTTTCTGGCGTAACCGGCGCAGTTGAGTTGCAAGATAAAGACGGCAAGAAGTGGATCAGTTCTTATGCGCCTATCCCTGATTTTGGATGGGGCGTTATTTTGCGGCAGGAACAGCGCGAGGCTTATTTATTTTCCCGGGTGATGAAGATGCAGTCGTGGGTTATTATAATCTTTAGCGAGATGGTAGCGATACTCTTTGCTATTTTTATGGCAAGGATCTTTGCCTGGCCGGTCAGTAACCTGTTGTCAAGGGCCAGGAGCGTAAGCGATGGCAGCCTGGATGGCAAAATCAGGATAAAGAGGCATGATGAAATAGGGGAACTGATCAAGATATTCAATGAGTTGACGTATAGGTTGAAAAAGGCCAAGACCAGCGAGAAGTTTTCTTCTATCGGAGAAGCAACGGGATGGGTAGTCCATGAATTGAAGAATTCACTTGTTCCAATCAAGTCATTTATTCAATTGTTCCCCCAGAGGCGCAATGACGATAAATTCATCGATAAATTCAGTAACGTGATATCCGAAGAGATAGGCCGTTGGGAGGCTATGCTGAAGAAACTGTCGGGTTTTTCAACATATTCCGAGTTAGATCTCCAACGGGTCAATATCGTTAAGGTCGTGGGCAGCGTATTAGAGATGATGGAAGATAAATTCACGGAGGAGAAAATCGAATTTGAGTTCCATGTAAAAAATAATAATCTTTATACGCGCGGCGATCACGAAAGGTTGAAACAGGTATTTATTAATTTAGTTATTAATGCCGTAAACGCCATGCCGGGAGGCGGCAGGCTTGTAGTCTCCCTGGATTTAGTCCAGGCTTTGCCTCTGAAGAAGAGTTCCTATATTGAAGTAAGTATCAACGATACGGGCATAGGTATTCCGGAAGAGCTGTTAAAAAATATATTCGAGCCTTTTGGGGCTCGCCAAAAAGAAGGGATGGGATTGGGCCTGGCGATAAGCCGTAGGATCGTGGAATGCCATAAAGGAGAGATCCGGGTGGCCAGTGAATTAGGAGCCGGGACGACCTTTACTGTCAGATTGCTTCAAGAGGCAATCGAGCCTAAGGAAGCGAATATAACCTACAAGAATATTCTAAAGAATAATTAAAGAGGGATTTTTACTGGAAGCGGATAGAGTCATTTAAGAATGATATCCGCTTTTTCGTTGCAAATGTAAGTAGAATTAGGACAGTTGAAAGTAGATTTAACCTATTTACTTATATTAAGATAAGTAGTATCGTTAAGCTCTGAAACATGGAGAGAGGATGGGTATAGAAAATGGCAGGAGAAAAAATCCTAGTGGTAGATGACGCAAAAAATATAAGGGATACCTTCAGCTTAGCTTTTGATGAATACAATATCGTTCCCGTAGCCAGCGCCCGGGAGGCATTGGGCATCCTGCGTAAGCCTAATGATATCGATCTCGTAGTCCTGGATGTAGTGATGCCTGAGATGGACGGCCTGGAATTATTAAAGGAGATCAAGAAACTCAACAGTGAGCATAAGGTCGTGATTATGACCGGGTACAGCACAAAGGATGTTGCCATTGAGGCATTGCGTTCTCAAGCAGATGAATATATAGAGAAGCCATTTGATATAGAGAAGACAAAAGAAATATTCAAACGGTTGCTCGATGAAAATAGAAGCCCGTACGGGGCAGATACCAGTGATACGGAAAAGAAGATCAAATATGCGCAAAGATTGATCGAGAGGAATTACCATAAGGTCCTGTCCTTGCAGGATATATCCAAAGAGATATTTTTAAGTTATAAATACTCCAGCAGGCTCTTTAAGCAGAGGATAGGCAAGAGTTTTAATGAGTATAAGTTGCAATTAAAGATCACTTCAGCCAAGCAGTTATTGAGAAAGACCAACTATACCATAAGCCAGGTTGCCTATAAGGTAGGCTATCAGAATCCCGATTCGTTTATGAAGATGTTTAAAAGGGTCACCGGCCTTACCCCTTCGGAATATCGCGATAGTAGTAAACAAAGAAAAAAAGGATAAAGAAATGGCTACCAGAGAAACGCGGCTATGAAAGTCCAGGCGAAGCTGATCTCGTTATTTTTATTACTCAGCGCTATATTTATCGTTGGAAGGCATTTCTATCAGGTCTTTGAAGATAAGCGGATGTACTCGCTATTTAAAGAAGATAACGGAGAAAAGAATATTTATTTTGATAAGCTGATGAAATTAAAAGGGGCCAGCCTTGAGACGTTGGCATTCGATTATACCTACTGGGATGAAATGGTGAGTTTCGTCAAGCATAATGATATAGCCTGGGCTGAAAAAACCATAGATGAGACCGTGCTTAAGACTTACCAGGCAGATGCGATATGGATATACAAAATGGATCTTTCTCTTCTTTATTCGATAAAGAGCCAGGGCGCTATTGGCTTAAAAGATTTTCCGCTGCCCGAAGGCTCTATCAATAATATCTTTTCAAAGGATCGCTTCTGCCATTTTTTTATAAATACCAACGCAGGCTTAATGGAGGTCCGTGGTGCTACTATACATCCTAGCGCGGACCCCGAGAGGAAGACTTCTCCCCATGGTTATCTTTTTGCCGGCCGCCTGTGGAATAAAGAATATACCAGTGAGCTTGCGGATTTAGTGGGCGGAGAAATAAAAATCTCTCTTACTAAACAAGAAATCCCTAGCCTCAGAGTTCTTTTAGGGGCCAGTTCTATCGTTTTATCTCGGGAATTAGCCGGATGGCAAGAAAAGCCGGTAGCATATATCTATGCTACGATACAATCCAAGGAAGTAGAAATTTATAAACTATTTTCTAGAAATACAATAGTAGCATTTTTCGGCTTTCTTATAGCCGTTTTGATTTTTATAACGGCATTTATTGCGACTTCGGTAAACCTACCTTTAGGTATGATTTCGCAGGCCTTAAAGAGGGAAAACCCGGCAGAACTTTACAGGTTAGAAAAAGAATCCAGTGAGTTCGGTGATATCTCGCGGTTAATAACTAAGTTTTTCAGGCAGAAAAACGAGTTGATCAAAGAGATTATCGAACGTAAAAAAGTACAGAGGGCGGTGCAGGAATATACCAGGCAGATCGAGAAGGCTAATAAGGAGCTTGATGATTTTACTTATATCGTTTCGCATGATTTGAAAGAGCCTTTGAGGAGTATCGACGCCTTTTCTAAATTTATACAGGATGATTATAAAGATAAATTAGGCGCGGAGGCAAGTAATTATATCGAGCGTATCAGGGCTAATGCCGGAAGAATGCAGGATCTTATCGAAGACCTGCTTGAGATTTCACATATCGAAAGAAGAGAAAACCTGTTTGAGGAAGTCCAGGCGTCGGAGGTCCTGACGGAAGTCACAACCAGGCTTGAATATGCGATAAAACAAAAGGGTGTTGAGGTAATCGTCCGGGATAAACTGCCGAATATTTTTTGTGACCGCGTAAGGCTGGGCGAGGTGTTTTTAAATTTGATTTCTAACGCCATCAAATTCTGCGATAAGCCAAAGCCGCTTATAGAAGTCGGCTGCAGCGAAACGGCAGATTTTTATGAGTTTTGGGTCAAGGATAACGGGCCCGGCATAGAGGAGAAATATTTCGATAAGATATTTGAAATTTTTCAGAGGTTGGATAGAAGGGAAGACCATGAAGGGACCGGGGCAGGGCTGACAATAGCAAAGAAAATAGTAGAGATGCATAAGGGGAAAATACGGGTAGAGTCCAAAATAGGAGAGGGCGCAACATTCTATTTTACCATACCCAAAGGGAGGCAAGATGGCGGAAAAAACAAGATTCACCAAGATATTACTGGTTGAGGATAATCCCGATGATATCCTTATAATCGAGAGGGCGTTAAAAGAGGCAAGGGTGATCAATAGAGTCTGGATAGCCAGGGATGGGCAGGAGGCTTTGGATTTCCTACAGCATAAGGGTAAATACGAAGATCCTGCGCTCGCGCCGAGGCCGGGGTTGATACTTTTAGATATCAATCTGCCTAAAGTCAATGGCCTGGACGTATTAAAGAAGATAAAGGAAGACGATAATTTTAAAAGGATACCTACGGTAATGCTCACGGTCTCCAAGAGGGATGAGGATATAGTCAAAAGCTATAACTACGGATGCAATAGTTTTATCCAGAAGCCGCTGGAATTTGAGAAGTTCGTAGAGTTAGTCAGGCAGATAGGTTTATATTGGGGCCTGTTGAATGTCGAGGCGCCTACTAATGCGGGATAATAGAGGTAATGGCCTATGTCAATAAAGATATTATTCATCGAAGATAACCCGGATCATATCCTGGTAACAAAGAAGATCCTGAAAAATACAAAAGAGGATTACCAGGTTGATTCTATAGACAATCCCGAGGAAGGTATTAAAAAGATCTTTCAACAGGATTATGACCTTGTCCTTTGCGACTACCGTATGCCCCGCTTAAGCGCTTTAGACATATTAAGGAGCATAAAAGAAGACGGCAAGGATCTGCCTTTTATTGTAGTTACCGCAGCCGGTAATGAAAAAGTAGCGGTGGATTTAATGAAGGAGGGGGTCTCTGATTATATAGTCAAGGATGCCTACTACGAAGATATACTGCCTTTGGTAGTTAAGAAATCCCTCGAGAAGCATAGGTTAAAGAAAGAGAATGAAAGAGTCGAGAAGGAGTTGCGGGAATCTGAAGCAAAATATTCAATGTTAGTAGAGCAGGCCAGGGATGGCGTATTTATCGTGCAAGACGGGAATTTTAAATTTATCAATAAGGCAATGATAGATATTACCGGTTATTCATTTGATGAAATATTAGGCATGCGTTTTTTTGATATAGTAGCTCCTGAATCCAGAGGCGTAATCGGAGAGAAATACGATAGAGGCATGATGATAAACCAGAGGAATGCCACTTTCTGCGAGTTCAAGATGAGATGTAAGGATAAAACGATCAGGGAGGTGGAATTATCCGACAATGTCATCCAATACAAAGGGATGGTCGCCGAGATGGGGATTTTGCGCGATATCACCGAGCGCAAAAAATCCGAGGAAGAATTAAGAAAGGCATATATTGAATTGAAAGAAGCGCAGGAAATGTTGATACAATCTGAAAAGATGGCGGCCTTAGGCAGGTTCTCGTCCGGATTTGCCCATGAATTGAAGAATCCGTTAGGGATAATCCTCGGCGGTTTAGAATTTTTGGAAACAATATTATCCAGAGAAACTAATACAGAAGCTAAAATAGCGATACAAAAAATCAAAGAAACGACATTGAGGGCCGATACGATTGTGCAGGACCTCTTGAGGTTCGCCAGGCCTTCAGAACTTACGATCGAAACGATAAATCCGAATGACCTCATTGAGGATAACCTATCTTTGTTCAAATATAGGATCCCTTCAAGTAATATTGAGATCGATACCCAATTCGCGAAAGAAAAGATACTCATCGATGTCGATAAGATGCAGATGGGGCAGGTGATCTTCAATGTCCTGGTGAATACGATGGAGGCAATGCCCAAAGGCGGGAAGATCACGATCAAGACCTATAAAGCGACATTGCCCAGGCCGTTGCGTAAACCGGCCTGCGCAATCGAGATCATAGATACGGGAGAAGGCATTTCAAAAGAAAATTTATCAAGGATCTTCGAGCCGTTCTTTACAACAAAAAGGGATAGAAAAGGAACGGGCCTTGGATTATGCATAGCAAAGGCGATCGTAGAAAACCACAAAGGCAGCCTGATGATTACAAGCGAATTAAATAAGGGGACAGATGTTAAAATCCTGCTGCCTATCAACAAGAAGACGGAGGGTGATAGATGAAGAAGATCCTTATTATAGACGACGAAGAGGACTTTTGTTATTTCGTAAAGAAGAATTTGGAGATGACAGAATATTTCGAGGTAGCAGTATGCACTGATAGCGCTAAGGCAGTACAGCAGGTAAGGCAAATACGCCCGGACCTGATTTTAGTAGACATAATGATGCCGGTAATAGACGGCCCGAGCATAGTAGCGGAACTGGAAGAAAGCGAAGATACCAAAAATATCCCGTTTGTTTTTTTAACGGCGATGATTACGAATGAAGAGACAAAAAAGAACAAGAATATTATTAACGACGCGTATTTTGTCGCCAAGCCCGTGAATGTAAAAGAACTTATATATACGATAAATAGATTGACACAATGAAAAAGGAGCATGTGCATGCCTAGGAAAAAGAGCATTCTTATTATAGACGATGAAAAAGACTTCTGCTATTTCGTAAAGAAGAACCTGGAGCTGGTATCTGACTATAAAGTACTCATTGCTACGGGGGGCGGAAAGGGCATGTGGTATGCTTATTGGCATAGGCCTGACCTGATCCTTCTTGACATAATAATGCCGGGAGTAGATGGCTTTGCGTTATTAAGAAAACTTAAAGAAGATAAAAGGACGATGTCTATCCCCGTTATCATGCTGACGGCAAGAAACGATGTTGAATGTAAAACGCAAGCCGCCAACTTATATAGCGAAGACTATATAGCCAAGCCGGTTGAAATAGAAGCACTGGTGTCCAGCATAGAAAATGTATTGGCAAAACACATGAAATGAAGTAAGAATCCTTCTGGAAATCCTCAAATTTTGACTTGCCAAATCTGTTTTAAAATAGTATTATATAGTATTACGTTGGATATATTTCTACGGGCCCATAGCTCAGTGGTAGAGCAGGTGACTCATAATCACTTGGTCCGGGGTTCGAATCCCTGTGGGCCCAGGTATAGCACGAGGGGCGCATAGCTCAGCTGGTTAGAGCGCTACATTCACATTGTAGAGGTCGAAGGTTCAAGTCCCTCTGCGCCCACCATCGAGGAAGAGAGAGTAAAAATTGCCAAAAGAAGACCTGAAATCGCAGATGGATAACCTGGTTAAGTTGCAGATAATAGATACTGAAATTTACAACCTGCGTTCTGAAAAAGACTCCAAGCCCCAGGAGATTAAGACTATGGAAGCGCTTTTTGAAGAGAAGAAGCAGGGCCTGGCAGCTTTAGAAAAGAATCTACTGGATTTGCAGAAACAAAGAAAAGATAAAGAGCTGGAATTAGCGTCGAAAGAGGAAGCTGGCAAGAAACTTCAGGCCCAGCTCTATTCATTAAAGACGAATAAAGAATACCAGGCTATGCTGCAGCAGATACAGGACGCTAAAGCCGACGCCTCGGTGATAGAAGATAAGGTCCTGGAGTTATTCGACCAGGCGGATAAAGTGAAAACCGAAATGGAACAGGAAAAAGGCAAGTTAAAAGAAGAAGAGAAAATTTTTGCCGAGCAGAAAAAAAAGATCGAGGATAGGATAAAAGAGATAGACGGGCGGCTTACGCAGTTAGAGGCACAAAGGAATCAGCTCGTACCGGATGTTAACCCGAAGATTTTGGCGCAATACGAAAGAATATTGGGCAGCCGCGATGGCTTGGCTATAGTCACGGTAAAGGATAATTCCTGCCAGGGGTGCAATATGTTTGTGCCGCCGCAGGTAATAAACCTTATCAAGATGTACGAGCGGATGATCACCTGCGAGATCTGTAACAGGATATTATATATTCAGGATTAATGAAAGAGATCGAAGTTTATATCGACGGCGCATCTAAGGGCAACCCGGGCCCCAGCGGCATCGGGGTAGTTATCTGTCAAGACGGCCAGACGATTAAAAATATATCCAGCTTTATCGGCAACGCTACAAATAATATTGCCGAATATACGGCATTGATTTATGCCTTGCAGGAAGCCTTGGCATTGAAAGTAGAGGCATTAAAGGTAAATACCGACAGCCAGCTTCTCTACATGCAGTTAAAGAA
Source organism: Candidatus Omnitrophota bacterium (assembly GCA_023227925.1). GTDB lineage: Bacteria > Omnitrophota > Gorgyraeia > Gygaellales > Profunditerraquicolaceae > JALOCE01. The sequence goes on along the minus strand of JALOCE010000036.1, from coordinate 2,125 downwards.
AGTTTATAAGGTCAAGAGCCCGAATATAATCGGGCTCTATAACCAGATTTTACGGCTGATGTCTTCTTTTAAACAGGTCGCCATAAATAATATTCCGCGGGAAGAAAATCGCGGTGCGGATAAATTGGCAACACAGGCTATAAAAAAAGAATTACAGAAGAACAGGTCTTTGATAAAAGGGTAGGTAGAAAGTGGTCGCTGGCCAAATAATTTTGGCTAGAGGAAAGTCCGGGCTCCAGAGGATAGCGCGCTCTGTAACTCAGAGCGTCCGCACTAATTTGTTGCGGACAGGGAGAGTGCCACAGAAAACAAACTTCCCGTTGCCGTAACAGGCAGCAGGTAAAGGTGAAAAGGTAGTGTAAGAGACTACCGTAAGCTATAGCGATATGGCTTGCAAGGAAAACCCCGCGTGGAGCAAGGTGAAATAGGGGATGAGCGCTGATCCGGCGCGTTAATAGTCTCGGGTAAACTGCTTGAGTCCCGAAGGCAACTTCAGGATCGAGAGAAATGACTACTTGCGATACGGATATTCGTATCAAGACAAAACTCGGCTTATTCTACCTACCCTTCTTTATCATTGAGTTAACCCTAACCCCCAAATTTATCGGATAATTTGGGGTAAACTTGCTGTTTAAGGAGGAATAAAAATGTCAGGACATTCAAAATGGAAGACGAATAAAGGTAAAAAAATGGCGGCTGACGCCAAAAGAGGGGCAGCTTTTACGAAGATCATCAAGGAATTGACCGTTATTGCGCGTGAAGGCGGAGGCAACCCTGATACAAATCCGCGGCTGCGCGCAGTAATGCAAAAGGCAAAAGAAGCAAATATGCCTTCTGATAATGTAAAGATGGCGATTAAGCGCGGCACCGGCGAGATCCCGGGTATTGTTTATGAGAGCGTTATGTATGAAGCCTATGGCCCGGGCGGAGTAGCCATTATGATCGAGGCATTGACCGACAACAAAAATCGCACTACCGCGGAATTACGCAATATCATGTCTAAGAAAAACGCGAATATGGCGGGTGCCGGATCGGTAAGTTTTATGTTCACAAGGAAAGGTTATTTTCTTATCGAGAAGGCCCAGATAAAAGAAGAAGAACTGATGAATATCGCCCTTGAAGCAGGAGCGGAAGATATAAAGACCGATGATAAGAATTACGAAATTACGACTTCTGCCCAGGATTTTGAAAAGGTAAAAGCTGCCCTCCAGGATAAAGGGGTAAAATGGCAGGATGCCGAGGTTACCATGGTGCCTTCGTCTACGGTTAAGGTAAATGGTGGCGAGGCCAAGCAAGTATTATCCCTGGTCGAAGCCCTGGAAGAGCATGATGATGTGCAGCAGGTCTATGCTAATTTTGATATACCCGATGAGATTTTAGAGGAAGCTGCATCTGAAGAATAGATGATAATTCTGGGGATCGACCCGGCTTTAACGATAACCGGATACGGAGCGATCGACTTTAAAAAAAATAAGATATCGGTAATAGAAGCAGGAATAATTGCTACTTCCGTGAAACAGGCCTTGCCTGAACGTTTGAATAAGATATACCTGGGAATAACTAAGTTAGTATCTGATGTCCGCCCGGAAGTGATAGTCCTGGAAAAATTATACGCGCATTATCGCCACCCTGTCACCGCTTATATTTTAGGCCAGGCGCGCGGTATAGTTTGCCTGGTTTCGGCACAGGAGAAGATCCGCCTGGTGGAATACGCGGCTACGCGCGTAAAGAAGGCAATCGTAGGGGCCGGATTAGCTCCTAAACACCAGGTGCAAAAAATGGTGGCAAGCATACTTGATTTAAAAAGTATACCCAAATACGCGGATGTGACTGATGCCCTTGCGTTAGCTATTGCGTATATTTATATGAGGCCAAGGATATGATAGCGCGGATTTCCGGCAAGGTTATCGAAAAGGGGCTGAATTATTTAATAATCGATGTCGGTGGCGTCTGTTACGAAGTCTTTATTCCCCAGACAGTCATGCAGCGGATAGACGAGAATATGACTGATGGCAACATGATAAACCTTATAACTTATCATTATTTTCAGATCGAGCCGTCAAAGGGCACGCCGGTATTAGTCGGCTTCCTGAATGAAATAGAGAAAGAATTCTTTGGCATATTC
>JALOCE010000177.1 GCA_023227925.1 Candidatus Omnitrophota bacterium | reverse complement strand
ATATTCTGCAGGGCCTCTGATCCACGCCAGAAAGATTACGAGATCACAAAAAAGAATTACGGCCGGATTGCGGTTCATTCGATCAATAATACCTTAAGGGATTGTAATTCATTCGAAATGTTATATGAAAATGAAGAGATTGACAGGAGGTTCGACGATTTATTAGGCGAGATCAATCCGGATTTAGTGCATATCCAGCATCTGGTTTTTTTATCGATCGGGATGATCGGCAAGATCAAAAAAAGAGGCATACCCATAGTTCTTACGCTGCACGATTATTGGTTGGCGTGCCCGAAGTGGCACCTCTTTAAAAATGACCTTAAGCCCTGCGAAGAGGCATGTAGCGGAAACTATAACCGGGAATGCGCTGCCTGCCTCGGAGAGATGCTTAATATCAGGAAAAATACGCTAAAACTCTATATGTTAGCCAGAAGAATATTCCCCGCCATGATGGCCAATGGCGCCAGAAAGGTATATCCTCTATTCAACAAAGGCCTAAGAAACAGCGAGGATGCGGCCGAGAAACTTAAAAAAAGAAGCCTCAAGATAAAGAATATCATAAACGATATCGATTTCTTTTTTGCCCCCTCCGAGCATATCAAGGATAGTTTTATAAGGTTTGGTATTCCTGCCGAAAAAATAAAATTTTCTAAATTTAATTTAAATAGCTCATTATATAATGCAGCCTCTCAAAAATCCCGTTCCAATAAGATCAGGTTTGCTTTCATCGGGACCCTGCTTCCGGCTAAAGGGTTGCACGTTTTGATCGAATCATTTAACAATATCCCGTCCCGGGATATAGAATTAAAAGTTTACGCTAAATTGCGTAGTTATGCCGGTTACGAATATTATCTGCCGTATTTGAAAAAGCTGATAAAAAATAAAAATATCCACCTGATGGGGGATTTTGACCATGAGAATGTCGCGGATATCTTCAAAGATATAGACGTGCTTATTGTGCCCTCGCTCTGGCAGGAGAACAGGCCCTTAGTGATAGAAGAAGCATTTTTATCGCAGACGCCTGTCATTGCCTCCAGGATCGGCGGCATCCCGGAATTAGTTAAACATAGCGTAAACGGTTTATTATTCGACCCCGGGGACGCAGAAAGCCTGCGGCGGATAATGGAGCATATAAGAAAAAATCCGGTCCTGATAAAGAGGTTCGAATTTAATATCGCAAGGTTTAGCAATGATGATAAGGGTAAGACAGTAGAGGGGTTTTATGAAAAACCGGTTATTTATGCGTAAAAACATCTTTAAAATAGCGATAGCCATTTTTACAGGTTTGATGGTTTTTGTTTCTTCGGGTCCGGCCCTTGCCGAAAATCAGCAATCCTGGGTCAAGGTAACGGGTACAACGCTTTCCCGCGACGGAAAACCTTTCAAGTTCATAGGGGCCAATAGCGTTAACCTTGTCTTTTATGACGACTGGGACCTGGATATAGAGAAGGCTATCCGGACAGCCAGGGAAAACAATATCTCGGTATTGAGGCTCTATATAGATCTGGGTTGGGGCAAGAACGAAGATTTCGACCGCATCTTCGATATCGCTTCTAAATATGGCGTTTATATAATCCTTACTTTTACAGACTGTTGTTGCAGCAGCGATTATCCTACCCTTAAGAAATATTTCGAAGTGCACGCGCCATTGTGCAATATAACAAATAAGTATAGCGTAAATGCTTTTAAAAAACTTATAAAACAGATAATCGAGAGAAAAAATTCAATAAATGGAAAGCCCTATCGCGATGACCCTGTAATCCTGGCATGGGAGATCGCCAATGAATTAGAATACGCGCATTTTAATAGCCCGGATGTCCATAAGTGGTTGTCTGAGATATCGTCTTACATTAAGAGCCTGGATAAGAACCATCTTGTCACCATCGGTATCAATGCCAGTGGCGATGAATTCATTAAGAATGGCTCTATATATAAGATGTTTGACGTGCCGGGATTAGACTTTTTTTCTTTCCATTTTTATCCGCCTTCAGAAGGATCTGATCCCGGTAAAGAAACCCCGCTTAAGGAAAACCTGGGCAAAATAAAATTTATCACAAAAAAATTTATTTCTTTGGGTAAGCCGGTGATCATGGGTGAATTTGCATTTACAAACTCTATGGATATAAATCTTAAAACAAGGTCTGACCCGGATACCAGGGGTTTATATAATGCAGTTTTTAAAAAATACCTGGATACGGCTTTCCTGGCCGGGTGCTCTGGAGCAATGTTCTGGGGCTGGGGAATCCCGGAAGAGAAGGATATCCCTACGTGGTGGAGCAAGGAGAGCCATAGTGTCCTGGATAAAGATTTCTCTGCTTTTATCAAAGAGTATCATGTCCCCCGTAAATAAATGATGATCTCAAGAAAGAAAGCATTTTTTAAATTGATTTTGTTTTTATTATTATTCTTTATATCTTTTAGTTACCTTTTATATGGCTATCAGTATTTTAACCTTAGAAAATACCATTATGATGAAGCCATATCCACATACGGCGCCGTGCGCATCTTGGAGGGGGGTATGCCCTATAAGGATTTTTGGACACTCTATGCGCCGGGCCAATTCTATATTACAGCCGCTGTCTTTAACATATTCGGGGTAAGCATAAAAATAGCGAGGATATTCGCGGTAATTATCCTGAGTTTAACTTGCTGCGGGGTATATTTCCTTGTCAGGAGGATATGCCCGAAGTTATTCGCCGTTCTTGCCTTTTTATTTTCGTTGGCATTATTTAAGTCTTATATGGTCTATAACAGGCCCGGCCAATTAGCAATCTTATTTTTCGTGCTTTGTTGTTTTGCCGTGTTGAATTATTTAAAATTTAAACGGCCTGTCTGGCTGGTTACTACTGGGATATTAGTGGGGGTAACGGGTCTATTCCGGCAGGA
>JALOCE010000176.1 GCA_023227925.1 Candidatus Omnitrophota bacterium | reverse complement strand
TGAAAGGCCTCTATGACGAATTAAAAAATAAAGAACCCGGCATGATGACTTTGATAGCAATAGCTATTACTATAGCCTATGTTTATAGTGCCGCGGTTGTCTTCGGGTTAACAGGTAAGGTATTTTTCTGGGAGCTGGCAACTTTAGTCGATATTATGCTCCTTGGCCATTGGATAGAAATGAGATCTGTAATGGGCGCTTCGATGGCGCTTGAAGGATTGGCGCAGCTTATGCCTAGCCAGGCGCATAAGATCATGGCAAATGGAAACATAGAAGATGTTCCTTTGGAAGAATTAAATGTCCTCGATAAGATCATTATAAAGCCGGGAGAAAAAATTCCTGCGGATGCGGATGTAATCGAGGGAGAAAGCACTGTCAATGAAGCAATGCTTACCGGTGAATCGAATCCTGTAGCTAAAAGTAGGGGTTCCAGGGTTATAGGCGGCTCTATTAATGGCGAAGGCTCATTGACTGTCGAAGTAAAGAAGACCGGAAAAGATTCTTTTCTTTCCCAGGTAATTGAGTTAGTCAGGCAGGCACAAGAGAGCAAATCAAAGACGCAGGACCTGGCTAACCGTGCGGCATTATGGCTTACTATCATAGCGCTGAGTGCCGGGGCGATAACTCTTTTTGTGTGGCTAGCCATGATGCAGAAAGATTTTACTTTTGCTCTTGAAAGGACTGTAACAGTCATGGTGATCACCTGCCCGCATGCGTTGGGGCTTGCTGTCCCGCTTGTAGTGGCAGTTTCGACTGCGCTTGCCGCAAGCCATGGCCTGCTTATCCGCAATAGGGCTGCTTTTGAAAGAGCGCGGAATATCCAGGCAATTATATTTGATAAGACCGGCACGCTTACCGAGGGAAAATTTGGCGTGACCGATACAATCAATTTTACACAAGATGTTTCTGGAAATGATATCCTGCAATATGCTGCTTCCGTAGAATCCCGTTCCGAACATCCTATCGCAAAAGGGATCGTTGCCTCATTCAAAGCGATCCTAGCCGTCGAAGGATTTAAGGCCATCATCGGTAAAGGCGCGGAAGGCAGAGTCAACAATAAAAATATAAAGGTGGTAAGCGCCGGGTATTTACGGGAAAATAATATACAATTCAATGATGAACGGATAGAAAAAATATCTTCTCAAGGCAAGACTATTGTTTTTGTGATCATTGATGGTAGCCTTAAAGGCGCAATCGCTTTAGCTGATATCATCAGGCCGGAATCAAAAAAAGCAATTTCCATGCTTAAAAATATGGGTATCCGGTGTATAATGCTTACAGGAGACAAAAGAGAAGTTGCTAAAAGAGTGGCAGAGGAGATAGGGCTGGATGAATATTTTGCCGAGGTCCTGCCTCAGGAAAAGGTATTAAAAGTCAAAGAAGTCCAACAAAGAGGGTTGATCGTCGCGATGACAGGCGACGGGGTCAATGACGCCCCTGCGTTAGCTTCAGCAGATGTAGGTATTGCCATCGGCGCAGGAACAGATGTGGCTGTCGAGACAGCCGATATAATTCTTGTCAGAAGTAATCCTCTTGACGCTGTTATGATCATTGGGTTGGCGCGGGAAACTTACAGGAAGATGGTACAAAACCTGGCTTGGGCCACCGGATATAATGCCTTTGCTATTCCTCTTGCTGCCGGGGTGCTTTATAAGTCAGGTATACTTTTAAGCCCTGCGGTGGGAGCTTTGCTTATGTCTTTAAGCACGGTAATCGTAGCAATAAACGCGCGTTTTTTGAAAATCAGAAAAAATGATTTGGTTAGTTAGGGAGGCGTTATGTTAAGAAAAATAACTTTTAAAGGTAGCCCTTTGACTTTAGTAGGCAGGGTTTTAAAGATAGGCGCTATTGCTCCTGATTTTAAAGTTACGGCGCAAGATTTAAAGGAAGTCAGCCTTTCTGAGTTCAAAGACAAGGTGAAGATAATAACCTCGTTTCCTTCCCTGGATACTCCGGTTTGCGACCTGCAGGTGAAAGAATTCAATAAAAGGGCGCTTGAGGTTTCTGATGAAGTGGTGATTGTAGGCATAAGCAAGGACCTGCCTTTTGCACAACAGAGATTCTGTGAATCTTTTGAAATTAAAAATATAAAAGTGTTGTCAGATTACAAAACATCTTCCTTCGGCATCAACTATGGGCTTTTAATCAAAGAGTTAAATCTTTTGGCCAGGGCGGTAATTATCCTGGATAAGAATAACGTTGTAAGATATATCCAGATAGTCGAGGAATTGACCACGCCCCCGAATTACCAGGATGTTTTAAGCCGATTAGAAGAGATAACTAAGAATCCGGCTTTAGCCGTTAAAGAAGAGCTGCCTTCTCATTGTAAGCCTTGCGAGGGAGGCATATCTGCCTTAGCAAAAGATAAAGTTGATAGGCTGCTTGCCATGCATCGCGGTTGGCTCTTAGTCGAAGATAAAAAGATCGTCAAAGAATTTAAATTTAAAGATTTCGTTGAAGCGAAATATTTTCTCGACCTTATCAGCATTATTGCCGAAGAACAGGGCCATCATCCAAATTTTAGCTTGATCTACAATAAACTTAAAGTAACGCTTGCTACTCATGCTGCCGGAGGCCTGACCGAGAATGATTTTATTATGGCAAAAATAATAGATGGATTAGGAGGCGAAGAGTGAAACCGGAAACTGATATACTCCCCATAGGGCCGTTAATGATCGAGCATCGGCTCATTGAGCGCGTGGTTACCTTACTCGAGAAAGAACTGGCAAGAATACGCGAGGGAAACCAGGTGAACGCGTTTTTTTTGACTTCCGCAATAGATTTCTTTAAAGTCTACGCCGACAGGTGCCATCATGGCAAGGAAGAAGATATTCTCTTTGATGACCTCCAGAAAAAGATGCTTTCTCCGGAAGACAAAACGATGATAGAAAATCTAAAACA
>JALOCE010000035.1 GCA_023227925.1 Candidatus Omnitrophota bacterium | reverse complement strand
TTAAGGGGCTGACCACAAAAGAATCCGTGGTAAAGGCCAGTCTCTCTTTATAGCGGAGAAGCGCACTGTCGTTTAGCTCTTTTAATATAGGATTATTTAATTTTTTAAGCAGCAGCTCTTTTATAAGCTTGTGCATGAGCTTTCCGCCGCTTCCATGGCCAAGGATTATTTTTTCTCTAGACATATTATTAGTTTAAATCGACGCCTGCCTAAAACAGCGGCCTTTGGCGCATGCGCATTTATCAATTACCTTTCTCCTTTGACTTTTTAAACAAATCCAGGAACCTGTCCTCGTATTCTTTGTAGGCGCTCCATCTATCCAATTCTGACTTGAGTTCGTTGGCCTTTGCTATATCGGCACTGGCAGCTTCAAAGAGTTTTTCTATTTTTTCCTTTACCGAAACAGGCAGCCTTGTCAGCTGGCTTAAGGACTTTTTTATCTTTTCTATCTCTTCTTCACCGATGGGCGTGGCGGCCTGAGGCCCTAATTTCAGATAATCCAGCAGTTTATTGATTTCGCCTTCCATAATATGCCCCTGGTCGACGAGCCCGGAGAAATCTATTTTCAACCCGAATATCCTGCTCAGCGCCTCTAATACTGCCTGCGATGCCTTGGGATTCTCTATCTGTATCGTATAAAGAGGTATCTCGCCAAGAAGGCAGAGGCCCATCAGCCCTTCTTTTTTGGCTATGCCTAATAATATACCGTTCATCCCGCTGATCTGGCCTTCGCTTAAAAGAGAAAGATTATATTTTTTTAAACTATTGTTCAAATCCGCGGAGGTCGCCGTAAACCATACCCGGGGTTCCTGCGTATGGTCGATGGGCTGCGGCATCGCTGCAAAACTCATTATAGTCTTTACCTTGAAACTTTTTGCCAACTGAAGAATATTCTTGGAATACTCTTCTGCCTTGGCCAGGTCCGGCTGGGCGCTGCTGATAAATATTATCAGGTCGTTCTTGCCCGTTTTATTCTTCCAAAAATAAAATTTGTTATAAGGCAACTGGGGCAAATCTAAGATACCTTTTTGTATAGTGATCCCTGTCAGATAAAAATAATCCTCAGGCAAGATTTCCGCAAATTCTTCCGCCCCGAGCTTGTCTACCAGGTAAGTCGCTGCCTTAAAAGCGACCTCCCCCATGCCCGGCCAGGCAACGATCATATAGGGGTTTTTTAGTCTTGGCCTTTTTAAAATCTTGGTTCCTTCCATATTGTCCTTTCTAAATAGTTAGTTGAATTTATAGGTTTTCAAAAAAACTTCCAGTACTTTAGCGCCTTTATATAGATTGTTTATTTTCGCGTATTCATCTACGGCATGGGCGCACTTGCCAGAACCAAAGCCGGTAGCCACCGCAGGTATTTTTTTATGCTGAAAAAAAGTTATTACCGTTGCCCCTTCCGAGCCCCTGATGGCCGGCCTGACCTTTAGTTTTCGCATCGCCTTCGTAAGATGCTCCACCAATGCATGCTTTTGGCTTATGCAATAAGGGTCCTGGATGCCTTCTATTTCTATTTTAAATTTCCTGGCGTATTTGTTAATGATTTTTTTGGTTTTTTCTAATACATCCGTTGCGGACTCGCCCGGTAGAAAACGGAAATCCAATTCGAATTCACACCAGTCAGCAACGATATTGACTTTATCCCCGCCTCTTATTGTCCCTACGTTAATAGTCGGGGGCTTCAAGTATTTATTCTTTGTATAACAAAATTCCTGGCTCCTTAATTCTTTTATGATATTTACGGCGATATCTATAGCATTGACTCCCATATCGGGATAGGCACCGTGCGCTCTTTTACCTTCTATCTTTACCTTGATATGCATAAGCCCCTTCTGTGTCACGATAATTTCAAAATCATCCGCATCCAGGACAATCGCCATATCCGGTCTCAATATCTTTTTTTCCAGCAATGGTATAAGGCCGAGGCTGGATCCGCTCTCTTCGTCTGCGGTGGCGCAAAAAATCAGATTATAATCTAAAACTTTTCCTTCTTCAACAATGCTGTTTATTGCTTCCAGGGCGCAGGCTAAATTCCCCTTACAATCAGTAGCGCCTAGGCCATAAATTTTATCTTTGCGTATTGTGCCTCTAAGCGGAGGCGTCTTCCAGTTCCTGCCGCTGGGCACGGTATCCAAATGCGGCGTGATAAGAAGAGACCGTTTATTATCCCTGCCTTGCAATTCCGCTAATATATTAGAGCGCTTCTTTCTGAAGGCATAAATCTTAGACTTAAGACCCATCTTTTTAAGATAGCCCTGCACAAAAATAGCAATATGGGATTCGTCTCCCGGGGGATTTTCCGAATTTATTTGAATAAGCCTTTGCGTAAGCCTGATCAGGCGGTCTTTTTTAATCATTTTGTAGCCACCGCAGCAATTATCGCAGCGCCCCTGCCGGAACCATCTTTAGTCAAAGTTATACGAATGCGGGAATTTTTCCTCCCGAATAATTCTCTTAAAGCAACCCTTATATTCCGCGCGAATCCCGGGTATTTTTCATAGACCGTGCCATCAATAGCTACCGTGTGTTTCCGCAATAAATGCGGGTCCATCTTGGTAACTACGGCAGCCAGGCTACCGGCGCTCACGCGCGCTGCCCGCATCGATACTACCTTACATATTTTCCTTACCAGTATTTTATCTTCCAGGGTAGCTCTTGAGACACCAAGCCTTTTCAACGCCCTGGCTACTCCTCTTAAGCCTTTGCTGCGGTCGCCTTCTATTTCCGACATATATTCTGTTTTAAAATTATCTTTTGCGTTAAAGCTAAAACAGCCCCCGGCCGCAAAGAGTATTTTTCTTTTTATTAAATCCTTCAAAATGATCCTGGCTATCTCCCCCAGGTACATCCCGGAGACCATCTTTTCTAAAACCTGCTCCCCTGGATTAGTCGAGAGGGCATCCAACTCTAAATCATAAGGCAGGCGCTCTAACTTATTAAAACCGCCCCACTCTATATTCACGAGCATATGGGTTGCATGCGCCCGCTTGTCTTTAAATTTACGGATCTGCGCTACTCTCTCCCGATAGCAGGCGTTTGTCCCCGTGCCTAAAATCACGCCTATGTCGCAAGCCTGATCTTTATAGGCCCTGGCAACCAGGGTGCCTACCGTGTCATTAGTCAAAGCAGCTACCCTGATATTAACTAATCCTTTTTTCAATAAAGAGTACTTAAGTAATTTAACTATATCCTTACCAACTACCCCCTTGGCAGAGAAACCCTTGGTCCAGTGTATTAATTTTCCGGAGGCAACACCTGTCTGTTTCATGGGAAAGGAAAAGGTAAAACCAAGAGCGATCTTTTTATCGTCGCCTATTTTTTGTGCCCGGATAAAATTTTTCACAGACCCTGCAATAAAATCGAAGAGTGATTCTGCGTTGGTACTAATGTGCGTTTTTTGTAAAACAAACTTTCTCTCTGCGATCAACCTGATCTGCCCTTTTCCTTTGAGTTCTAATTCTAATACGCGTAAATTTGTTCCGCCGAGGTCAAGGGCGATAAACCTTCCCTTTTCCCGGCCGCTTGGCCTATCCACATAAGCAGGCAGCATCTTTAAGGAGCTTGTTTTACCGGAGAGACCCTTATGCATCTGGGAATGAAATTCCCTTATAATCATTTTTAAATCCCGCGGGGGAACATTAAAACTTTTATCGATATAATTTAATATTTGTTTCATCGCATCTTCCTCAACGGGCAAATATCACAACGGGGTTTATTCTTCAGGCAGGCATCTTTGCCCAATCTGACTAAAAGCGCATGGAACTCATTGAAAATTTTTATGTCTTTTTTAAGGCTCTGCATAAATAAATTCTGTATTGTCTCGTAATCTTCGTCATCGCGGATAAACCGATGCCGAGAAAGTATCCTTTTTGTATAACTATCGACCACGAATACGGGCTTATCCAGGGCATAAAGGAGCATGGAATCCGCTGTCTCCGGCCCGATCCCGTTTACCGAGAGTAACTGCCGGCGCAACTCCTGTGTATCCGCAAGGCACATCTTTTTGATGTTGCCCTGGTAAGACTCAAATAAAAATTTTAAAAATTCTTTTAAGCGTTTTGCCTTGATATTATAGTAGCCCGCGGATTTTATAAGCCGGGCTAGCTTTTGCCTCGGAAGCCGGCGGAGTTTATGCGGACCCAGTGATTTATTTTTTTTAAGATTGTTTATTGCCCGCTCGACATTGGACCAATTCGTGTTCTGGGTGAGTATGGCTCCGACCATAACCTCGAATCTCGTCTTTGCCGGCCACCAATGCTGTGCACCAAAATGGCGATAGAGCTCCTCATAAATCAAGCTTATGGGATTAGCCATTATTGAGCAGCTTTGATCTGCAAGGGGTTGTAATTATAGTAAGCAAAAAGCGTATAAGTCGTCCCGGCGACAGAGCCGGTAGCTTTTCCTTTCGGGGTCTTCCAGCCATGCCCCGTATCTACAAATTCCTGCGTGGCGTATGGAAGGCATCCTTCGCCCTGGCCTGATGGCGAAGGGCTGGAAATGATCATACTGCTTAACTCCAACAGGTAACTATCGGCTTTGACCCTATAAGCACGCGACTTGGCAATCATGCCCTTCTTGTAATAAAACTCCGACATTATTTTATAGGCCACGACCATCTGCGCCGTCCATTCCGATGAGACAACGCCGCCCCTCGAGACATGCCTCTGCGGCGCAAAATCAAAACCTTTGATTATTATGGTTTTTCCTTCCGGACGCACAAACGAAACAGTAGCGCTACAATTTTTCTCGGCGAAATCTATGATTTTATCCGGATTCATGCCTATGGCTTCCAACTTTTCCGGGCCGATAGCAGCTATCGACCAGGCATAAGTATCGGTAGCGATAGTGGAATCTCCTTTGCCGCGCTTGATGGGGACATCGGACTTATCATAGGTATGTAAGACTAGCCATTTCATTACCTTGTCTCTTGCCACGGCATATTTGTTTTTTCCGGTAACATTATAAAGCATATTAAAAAATGCATAGGCATCCAGATTGTGCTCCGTGGCATACCAGGTCACATCCGGGCCGCCCCGGATACCGCCTTCTTTATCTTCTTCCTGCAGAGAAATTACCCCTTGCGCTATATCCTCGGCTAAACTGATGTAACTGGGGTCATTGGCCTCCTTGGTGTATTGAAGAACAGCTATGCCCAGCCATATGTTCGGCCCGCAATGCACAATGTACTCCGCGGCTTTTCCGTCGGTGGCATAGTAAGAATTTAAAAAGAGCCCGTTTACCCTTTCTGCCTTGTGCTGGTAAAAATCCATGATCTTTTTGGCGCGGTCAAAATCAGCAAAAATAGTATAGGCCTGCACTAAAAGAGACTGGTCATAAGTAAATGCCCATTCGCTGATATCGGAATCCCCTTCAAAGCTCATCACCAGGCCCGTGCGCGGGTTCTGGTGTATCTTCAGCCACTGGTACATCTTCGCGAAATTTGCTTCCTGCAGGATAGCCCTGCTTTTATCCAAACGCAGGAATTCTTCGCTAACGTTATTTTCCTGATTCTGAAGAGAAATCAATCTCTCCTGGGAGCTGCTTTTTTCCTGAGTTAATTTGCTGATCAGAGAGTTAAGCTCTGCTATCTTCTTATTCCTCTGGGTTACTTCTAGTTTTGTCTGTTCTTTTGTTAATTTAGCTTTTTCTTCTAATTTTGCCCTTTCTCCCTCTACCGTCTGTGTGCGTAATTTTAGCGCCTGGATTCCTACCTGTAGCTCTTCTTTCTGTTTGTTTATCTCTTTTATTTTCTGTTTGGCAACACTGGATTCCTGCACAATCGCTACCAGCTGGTTTACCAGGGATTTATTGCCCTGGATTAATTGAAAATTTACATAGGCATTCAACACAAGTGCCGCAGCAAGAATAGTAATTACACCAAGGGTTACAGGCGCAAATAATTTTTTGCCCCAGGCAAAATGCAGGATCATGGTACTTGCGCGCCGTTCGATCTGTTCATAGCCGGCGCCGATAAAATATCTGTTGACCTCATCAGGCGATTCCTTAACCCAGACAACATTTGCTAAAGCAGGAACGGGCTTTGCGCCTAAAGGAATTTCTATGTTTAAAGAAAGTTTGACCTGCTTATTCTGTATGAGGCCGGCCATTTCAGGCTTTAGGTTATTTACAAAAAGGCATATACCGCCCTTACCCACATTATTGGTAAATCCCTGCAGCCAATCCGAAATAAAACTCTTGCCGTCGGTAGCCAAGAGGCGGAATTGCACCGGAAAAACCGAATCCAAACGTATATATTTTCTGCGCTCTGCTTCTATCGGATTTTTAATTTTTTGCCGCATATTTACCTCGTTTTCTCAAGCACTACCCTCTCTTTAGTTTTCTTCGCCAGGATTTCAAAAAAGTTTTTAAAATCCTGGTATTCGGCCTGGGCGACTGTTTCCCTCTTTAATTCCAATCTTTGCCTAAAAATGATCTTGTTTTTCTCTTGAGTGTATTCTGCCATAAATTTTAACCAGAGGCTATCTTCATTTATGCCCTGGGGTATATATTTTACAACAAAGTGCTCAGGGATTTCAATCTCGAATATCTTCTCTTTGGTATCTAAAAAGCCGAATTCAATGGCATACTTACGTTTATCTTTAGCGACCAGGGAAGTATCCAGGCTTGCTAATTGCGGCGTTATCTTCAAAGATCCGGCGGAGGTAAGAAAATCCTGGCCCTGGAAGGAATAACTTAATACAACCGGAAGATTCAGGTTGTCCAGATTTTTGATATCATAAGGGCCTAATTTCGCGCCTATAGAAATATCCTGTATAGTTTCCTGCAGCTTATCACGGATAAGTTCGGGCGGAGCATACAGCAACCAATGCCGCTGCGCCTGATCGTAAACACCGTAAGTAAAATTTTCTTTCTCCGCGGTTATAGTATCGTCGTTATTTATCCTGATCTTTAAACGTTGTTCTAGGCGGTTATGCGTAGCGGGATAAAGGGGGGTGCCTTGGATCTTATACCCGTCTTCTTTGATCACCAGTACATTACGATTCTGATCGCCGGAAGGCAAGTCGCCGAAAGAACAGGTTTCGGCAGTGGCATCGAGAAAGACCAGCCCGTCCTCCAGCATTACCGCAGCGATACAATGATTAAACAACATCGAAGGAAAGTTCTCGTTTAAATTATAACAATCCCTTGTGGGGATAAGCACGGGACATGCTTTAAAGCCCGCATCCTTGAGCATAGTGACTAAAAGTATAGCCTGGTCTTTACAATCCCCATATTTATTTTTAAAAACATCCTCTGCTTTATGGGGTTCGTAACCTGCCTGCCCGTATTCTACGGCGACATAACGGATCTCCTGCGCGCAGAAATTATAAATCGCCTTTAATTGCGCATCTTTGGAATCCAACCCCCGCGTCAATTCTTTTACTTTATTCTTTATGGCCGCGTCCGCTTTTATTTTCTCCCCGGCGAGCTTCCACCACCACTGGTAAATCTCCTGCCAACTGCTAAAGGTAGAGATAATCATCGCGGGATTGATCTCGACATCCGCAGGCATATTGGATTCAGGGATTATCTGGGGGATATTTTTAAACTGCCAGGAATAAATCAAGCTGCCTGATCTTTTTTCTACCCGGGGCTTAAGCTGGGCGCCGAAATCATTATATTCTTCATTCAATGTCTTGATATATAAGGCCTTGGTTTCGGGAATGCTTAGGTTGAAATTCGCAGTAATAATCGGCTCGGAGGCCTGCAGGGGATAATCCAAAACAAAATCCTTCTTATTGATCAGTTGATTGCGGTAGATCTTTACCTTATATTCGATGATCGCCCCCTCGGTGATCTCCGGGAAAGAGATTATATAGACTCTTGCATTACTATAGAGCGGGAAATTCAAGTATTTGGAAACATCGCGTATATGGCGGCTGCCTACATCTGTTACTGTGCCGTCCGGTTTTATGGTGCGCGCATATTCAAGTTCTACTTTTTCATAGGTAGAATCGTAATCTATGCCTGTCTCGGCAAATTTCTCCTTGCCTCTTTCATTTAAAATCTTTACCACATAATGCAGATAAGACACCTGTGAATCCTCAGGCGTTATTTCAATCTTCTCATCGCAAAACAAAACCAGCCCGCCTGCCTGCGGGTATTCTGTGCCGGAAGGGGCATTGGCTAAAATTTTACTTATCTCCGGGCTGATATCTTTTATGTTCCCGGGATGGGCCTCTTTGGCAACAACATCAATGCGTTTTAAAGCAAGCGGCGCAAACTCCTTTCCTTTTATTTTTTTATAAGCATCCAGCGCCTGGTCAAAAAGATTCAATTTTTCGCAGGTCAAGCCGCGATAATAAAGATACTCGTCATCTTTTAGTTCTTCGTTAGCAAGATTTTCCAGGGCAGTGGTAAAATCACCGCTCTTATAATAAGAAATGGCCAGTAATTTTTTTGCTTTTATATCGGGTGTCTTCTTCAATGCTTCTATCGCCGCTGCAAAATCTCCATGGCTATAATATAACTGCCCGAGGCTAAAATATAACCTATCCAGGTCTTTGCCTTGTGCGATCAGTCCTTTATATTCTTTAACCGCGCGCTCGTAATAAATCTGGGATTGCCGTGCATTATCCTTGGGCTGGTTGAAATCGCCTTGCGAACCACAACCCGTCAAAAAAAACATGAGGGCAAAACAGAATATATTTTTTCTCATATTGAATAGGCGGTTATTCACCTTATTTATATTTATAATAGGCATTGCAGGCCCCTTCGCTGGAGACCATACACGGGCCAACAGGGTTATCCGGGTTACATCTTTTAGAAAACAAAGGGCACCCTAAAGGAGAGATCAACCCCTTTAAAACATCCCCGCATTTACATCGTGCTGGCTGCCGTGCGCCGGGTGCCTCTTTAATCCCAAATACATTCTCCGCATCGAACCTGGAAAAAGTATTTTTTATCTTCAGCCCGCTCTTGGGGATCTTCCCCAGGCCGCGCCAAAAAGCATCGTTCGATCTAAAAACCTGCGCAATCACCTGTTGCGCTTTTAGGTTACCGTTCGGCGTCACCACGCGCCGATACTGGTTATCTACCCTGGGCCTTTGCTCTATCAGTTGCTCTATGATAACCAGTATTCCTTCCAGGATATCCAAAGGCTCAAACCCCGCAACACAACATCCTATGCCGAATTTAGCCGGGATAAACTCATAAGGTTTTGTGCCGATTATAGCAGAAACATGCCCCGGGCACAAGAATCCGCTTAAGCGTAATCTTTTGTCTCTGACTAAATAATCCATTGCCGGAGGAATAAGCTTTAATGAGGAGAGGAAAAAGAGATTCTTCAAATTTTGTTTTTTTGCGGCTAGGATGCTTAAGGCGATGGTAGGAGCCGTAGTTTCAAAACCAACCGCTAAAAATATTATTTTTTTCCCCGGATTCTGCTGCGCCAGCTTTATCCCCTCCAGCGCCGAATAAACCACATGCACGTTTCCAGACCTTGCTCTTTCTTTTTCCAGGGTGGTCTTACTCCCCGGAACACGCAACATATCCCCGAAAGAAAGGATCATCGTATCTTTCTGACGGCTAAGCTGTATTGCCTGGTCAATATATCCCTGGGAACTGACGCATACCGGGCAGCCCGGGCCGGAGATAAACTTTAAATTTTTAGGCAGGAGCTTATCCAGCCTGAAGCGGCGGAAATTCTGCGTATGCGTACCGCATACCTCCATGATGTTAATGGCCCCTTTCGGAGACAATGCCTCTATCTTCTTAAGAATCTTTCCGATTAATTTTTTATTGCGGAATTCATCGATATACTTCATCTACCAGCCTCAGTGTCTCTTTAGCTTTTTTAGGGTCTACTTTCTGTATCGCAAAACCGGCATGCACCAGCACGTAGTCCCCTGCCTTTGCCTGAGGCAGCATCTGGACATTAATAGTCCGGCGTAATTTTCCCGCCTCAACCTCGGCAAAATCCCCCTTAATATTTTTTATTTTCATCGGGATAGCTAAACACATAGTTTTAACTCCTGAAATTTGCGATTGCCAACTGCCCTAACGCAATACCGGAATCGTTACTCGATAGCTTTTGATGAATAAATACCTTAAAGCCCTGCTTATATAATAAACTAAGGCTGAGCTTAAGTAAAAGCTTATTTTGAAAAACGCCTCCGGACAAAACCACCTTGTTTATCCGGGTGTCTTTTCTTAAAATAACACAAACCCTGCTGATCATTTTTGCTATAGCAGTATGAAAGCAAGAAGCAATATCTTCTTTTGGCAGTCCCTTTTTTAAATCCCGCACTATCTCTTTAAACATAGGCAGAGGTTCTATAATATAAACCCCATCTTTTTTAATGATATTGAATCGGTAGCTTGTGCCGTGTGTCTTTGCCTGCCTGCCGGCAGGCAGGTGCCCTGCGGCCAGCTTTTCTAACTTTATTGCCAGCTCTCCCTCAAACCCCGCCCTGGATTTTGCCAGAATAAGGCTAGCCGCGGCATCAAAAAGCCTGCCCATACTGCTGGCCGACGGAGAATTAAAACCTGCCAAATACATATTCTTTAAGACCTGCCATTTTTGTTTGTTTATTTTTTTTGTAAACGTAAGGCCCAGCTCCAAAAACCTGTCTTTATATAACCAATAGAGCCAGATGGCTGCCAGGCGCCAGGGCTCCCGGATCGCCCTCTCCTGCCCCAGGAGAGGGATTGTCTTAAGGTGGCCGCGTCTGGTAAAATTCTTGTAATCACAAGTCAAAAATTCAGCGCCCCAAAGAGTATTATCGTCTCCTAAGCCTGTGCCGTCAAAAGCTACCCCGATTACTTTCTGGTTTTTTAAGTTATTCTCGGCCATGCAAGAAGCAATATGGGCGTGGTGATGCTGCACGGATTCCAGCCGGCGATGCGCAAGATTTAAACTCCGGGCATATTTAGTAGATTCATATTCAGGGTGTAAATCGCAGGCAATAATCTTGGGATCTTTTTTCAGGAAAAATTTTACTGCCTTCTGGAAAGCTAAAAAATCCGCGAGGCTGCTTAAATCGGGATGGACCGGGCTTACATAGGCAGAATTGCCCTCGGCAAAGCATAGCGCATTCTTCCCCTGAGAACCGACTGCCAAAATAGCTTTCTTTACTTTAAAAGGCAGTTGTATTTTCTTATAAGAAACTTTGTTAAGCTGTTGCATTTTGCTTGTCCGATCTTTTTTCTTTCCAAGGAAGACACGGGCATCAAGCCCATCAAAGAGCTGGTCAGGAAAACTTCATCCGCATCATATAAATCCAGCGGCGTAAATTTTCCTTCGTATGCTTTAATATTATTTCTTCTGGCTAAATCCAAGACAGCCCGGCGGGTAATGCCATCCAGACAACCACAGGCTAAAGAAGGGGTAAATAAATCTCCTGATTTTACTAAGAATACGTTACTGCGGGTTGCCTCTGCAATAAACCCATGATTATTCAGGATAAACGCCTCATCAAAACCTTTTCTTCTTGCCTCTTCTAAACTCAAGCGATATAAAATCCGGCTTGTAGTCTTGATCCGCGCCAAAAGCGAATTTTCGTCCTGCCTGAATCTGGATATGTTCACGGAAAAACCCGTATTATATTTTCGGAGGGGATAAGGTTTGTATTCCCTAGCTGTAACTAAAATAGCGCTTTTACTCTCGGCTCTCCATAAAGTCAATTTGACGCGGGCGTCTTTTACGCTGTTTAAACTGACTGTTTCCCGGATAATTTTCTTTAATTTATCCGGGGAATAAATAAGTTTTATGCCGATCAGCTTAGCCGAAGACTTTATTCTTTCGATATGTTGCTCTAAATAGGCTATTTTATTATTGCAGGAACGCATAGTCTCAAATAAGCCAAGGGCATAAAGAGATGCTACGCTGTTTTCTGCAGCTTTTGCTTCTTCTCTTAAGAATTTACCGTTAAAAAAAATAGTTTCCTGCATCTTCTCTTTTTTATATTATTGGGCGGCGCCAATAGATTCAATCATGGCCCTGGCCTTGACTAATGTTTCTTCGTATTCTGCCAGCGGATCGGAATCCGCCACAATGCCGCCGCCAACGCTGAAATAAAGCCTTTCTTTCTTTTTTAAGATCGTGCGGATTAAAATATTAAAATCCATGCCTCCGGAAAAGCTCAAGTAACCTAAGGCCCCGGTATAAATCGAACGCCGCGCCGGCTCCAGCTCTTCTATGATCTCCATCGCCCTGATCTTAGGGCAGCCTGTGATCGAGCCGCCGGGAAAACAAGCGCGCAGTAAATCAAACCTGTCTTTATCCTTATGCAGCCTGCCGGAAATAGAAGCGGTTGTTTGAAAGACCGTCTGGTATTTTTCCAGCTCTCTTAACCTTCTGACTCTGACCGAATCATAATGACATACCCTGCCTAAATCATTCCTTTCTAAATCCACGATCATAGTCAGCTCTGCTTTATCTTTCGCGCTCTTTAAAAGCTCTTCTTTAAAAGACCTGTCCTGTGATTGGCTATTCCCGCGCGGCCGCGTGCCTTTCATCGGCCGGGTAGTGACCATGCGCCCTTCTAACTTCAGGAATCTTTCGGGAGAAGAACTTAATATCGCAAACTCTCCGGTATCAAGGTACGCGCTAAAATAAGACGGGCTGATCTGGCGCAGCCGCCGGTAGATCTCGGGGCCGGAAAGCTTTGTCCTCGCCTGGAACCTCTGCGAAAGGTTTACCTGGTAAATATCCCCCCGCCTTATATAGCCTTTGGCTTTCTTTACTGCCGCCAGATACGCATCTTTGCTAAAATTAGAATCCAGGCTTGTAATAATCTTTGGGCTCTGCCGGTTCTCTCCCGCAGATTTTTTTTCTTGGCTTACCCGGGAAAGCAAACAGCGCACTTTCTTAAAATTACTTTTAGCGAGCGCCTCTGCCGGACGTAAATTCTTTTCGGGAAATCCTAGCGCGCATATATAAAGAAGCTGTTTTAGATGGTCGATGATGACCGTTGTATTATAAAGCCCCACAAAACAATCCGGGATGCCCAGATCCGCCTTTGCCCTCATTTTTATTTTTTTCTCTAAAGCAAACCCCACGTCGTAACCGAAATACCCGACGGCACCACCCAAAAAAGGTATCCCATTCTTTAAGACCGGCATCTTGTATTTATCCATAGCTTCTCTTAGTTTACCGAAAGGATCTGCGGCATCCAGCTTAAAAACAGAAAACGGCTCCATGCCTAAAAAAGAATAACGGCCGAGATGCCCGGAATTAAGGCTGCTGTCTAAAAAAAAGCTGTGCCTGGTTACACTAAGGGCCTGGAATATCCTAAAGGCATCGGCCTTTAGTTTATAAGATTTCAAGATGTAATATGCCATCTATCCTAAAGGTGCGCTCTTCGCGCCTAAGGCAACAATACCCTACCAGATATTTACGATTGTTCTCTTGTTTGATTTCCTTGGGGATGACTTCGCGCTCTGAGACTTCGGCATTGCTGCTGGAGAGGTATTTTATTTTTAATTTGACCTTTAAATCAATCGCCTCCTGGATTTCGGCGATCTTCTGATTATTTATATCTTCCAATATTTTGGAATCAAGCCCGAAGAGAGTGGAGAAATTTTTAAAATCCGATACCCCTTTTAACTGGAGTATCATTTTTAGTTTTTTAAATACGCCGAGGGTGAGTTCTACGTCGGAAAACGCGCGGTGCTGTTGCTGAGTCTTTATCCCCAGCCCATCCGCGACAAACCAGAGGGCATAACGTTCTGAACCAGGCAGGAGCCGCCGCGCCATCTTTAATATATCGACAATCACTAAATCCTGGGACAACTCTTTGCCGATAATCTTCAATTCATTATTCAAAAAAGCCATGTCAAAACTGGCGTTATAGGAACAGACACAGCTGCCTTTAACAAAATCTAAAAAACCGGGTAAGACTTCTTCTGTGCCAGGGGCATCCCGCAGCATATCCTCGCTGATCTTATTTACGGCAAATGCCGCCGGAGAAATAGGGCGGTGCGGATTAATCAGGCTCTGAAATGTAGCTATTCTTTCCTCGCCTTTAAACCTTATGCCGGCGATCTCTACTATCCTATCGCCGGACTTAGGCTCCAGGCCTGTAGTCTCCGTATCAAAGATTACGAACTCTACCTCATCTAAATGCCTGTCCATCCTTAGTCCTGCCTCTTGGCAATATATGCCGGTATTAACCTCACCGGATGATAAGAGAGTTTTACTTTCTTTAAGTTCTCCAGGCCCGAATCATCCATGATATTTATATATTTATAATCCGCCAGGTCTCCGGAAAATTTACGAAAAATAAATTGCGCCAGGCCCTTAACAGATAAATCCGTTATTTCATAAAGGATACAAAAGGTATGCGGGTTCAATTTAAAACCAAAGGTAAATCCTCTGATTTTTTTATCTATTCTTACTACCCGTCCAACCAGATTTAAATCCGCGTAGTTATCCAGCATATTTTTTAAACTATTGCGGCTATCTTCAAGCATACCTTGATAGATGCGGTCGGCGTTATGATCCTGGCGCGCCTTAGTCCAGCTATCGTATAGCTTAAGGCATTCGCCCTTATCTTTTAAAGTAAAGGGCGAATATTCAAATGCATAGTGCCTGGTAAAATAATTGTAGCTTGCGCGCTGGGATTTAAATTTATTCCCTTTTAGTTTTGCCAGATCGCTTCCCAAGCAAAGATAATCATAAGATTTAACCTGGCATTGATAGCCTGCCCGACGGTAAAAATCAACCTCTTTTTCTTCGACATTCTCAACGCGCGAGATCTCTCTGTTTTTATTGAAGCGGTCCATTATCTCAAAGGACCCTTCTACTGCCACTGGATCCTTCTTGGCGCCCAGCGGCGCCAGATATAAAAAACACCCTAATTTATCCCTGAAAAATACGCTTAGGCTATCCTCAATGATCGCCCACTCGATCTGGAATAATCCTTTCCAGATATAAATATTCTCAAAGGCAAAAACAGATAATTCATGCTCTGCCAAGCCTAAGTATTTTCTAAATACCTTCTTGTCCTTAAGGGATAATCTTTTTATCTTCATGGATCATATCCAGCTCTACGAGGTCTGTGACTGCTTCGTAAGCCTGAAGAAGTTGGGGGTTGTCTTTTAAGATCCTTATTTGCTCCGGAGAGTTAAGAAAAGACGCCAGATATTCCGTGTATTCTTTGAAGGCTTCGGTTTTCAGCTTGTCTTTGACATAGGGGCAATTCAGGTCTACGGTCAAAATTACTTTTTGCCCGCGCAGGTTGATCAGAAAAGGATAGAGTTGGCATTCAAAGGGACGGAATGCGTAAATCCTGCATTTATTCTCCCCGGCATTTAAAAAAGCGCAGATAAAACCTTCGCCTTGGGGATCAGCGATAGGCAAGATCCTTCTATCCGCGGAGATATACGCCGGCGGGATCTCTTTATCTAAAAGTTCCTGTATCTCTTCATCCAAAAGGCAGGGGCTCCAGACAGAATCGGCTTTGGCGAACCTGCAGCAACCCTGGCACTTCAAACAAGCTTCTTGCGGAACGAATTGTTTTATCATTTAACAATGCTTCCTGTTTTAAGTTTTTTTTCCGGGCTGACAATGACAATGCCTGATTCATCGGAAGCTGCCAAGATCATCCCCTGGCTTTCTACGCCGCGTAAGAGCGCCGGCTCTAAATTATCTACCACTACCACCTGCCTGCCGATCAAATCTTCTTTTGCGTAAGAACCACGGATCCCCGCTACAACCTGTTTGGTTTTATCTCCCAGATCCACGGTAATCACATATAATCTGTCCGCGTTGGGATGTTCGTTAACTTCTTTTATTTCAGCGACTTTTAGTTCTAATTTTTTGAAATCTTCGATAGTGATCATTCGTTACCTCCCGTAATTTT
>JALOCE010000175.1 GCA_023227925.1 Candidatus Omnitrophota bacterium | reverse complement strand
CTTCTTCGATCCAGAGGGCCAGCAGGTGCATATTGGAGAGCAAGAATATAATCCATCAGATATCTTTCCCGAAGTACCTGTTGCCTGTTGCTGTTGTCCTGGTAAACCTTATCAATTTTATCCCGGCCTTGCTGATCCTGATCGTGTTCCTTATTATCTTTAAGGTGAAGCTTACGTTGTTGATAATTTTCCTGCCGGTGGTTATTTTGATACATACATGTTTGATCACCGGCCTATCGTTTATGGTTTCCGCCTTGCAGGTAATATACAGGGACGTGGAATACATTATCCAGGTCATACTTATGGCGCTATTTTTTTTGACGCCGGGAGTGTATACCTTAAACGAGTTGGTAAGTAAGGCCAGCCCTGCTTTCGTAAAGATTTATATGCTGAATCCTTTAGTGGGGATCCTGAATTTCTATAGGGCTGTTTTTATCAATGGTTATCTTAAAGGGGTACCCGGAGAGGTTAATTTTTTTAATACGATCATAAATCCATTACTATGGTCGGTTGTATTATTGTTTGCAGGTTATGCTGTATTCAAGAAATACGAGGTAAGATTTTTTGACCACCTTCATATTTAAGGTTAATTTATCGCGATGGAAATAGCCAAATTAAATAACGTGGGAAGGAAATTCCCTAAATTTATCAATAATAATGAGAGGGCAGGCAGCTTGGGCAGGATTGGCGGTTTTCGCCATCCTACCGGGGACTTTTGGGCGCTAAGGAATATTTATATGAGCATACATAAAGGCGAGATAGTCGGGGTTATCGGCAGGAATGGCGCCGGTAAAACTACGCTTTTGAATATAATAACAGGCAGCCTGCCGGTCAGCGAAGGCCAGATACAATTGCGGGGGAAAGTCTCCGCTTTATTGACGCTGGGGGCGGGATTCCAGGATGAATTCTCGGGCAAGGAAAACATCCGTCTCTATGCCAGCCTCCTGGGATGGGGTAAGCAGAAAATAGAAAAGCGTTTTATGGATGTATTGGAATTTTCCGAACTGGGAGATTTTATTAATGCGCCTTTAGGGAGTTATTCCGCCGGTATGAAGATGCGCCTGGGTTTCAGCGTTGCCATACACGATGATTTTGATATCCTGCTTACCGATGAGATTTTGGCTGTCGGTGATATATATTTTCAGAAAAAATGCTTTGAGAAGATGATGGAGTTTAAGAAGCAAGGTAAGGCCATGTTTATAGTCACGCAGGACATGGGGATGATAGAGAGATTCTGCGATAGGACATATTTACTGGAGGACGGAAAAGTTATTTTTGACGGAGTTACCAGGGAGGCGATCGAGCGCTATGAAATGTTGTTGAATAAGAAAAAAATATTATCCGAAAGCGCGAGGCTGGATATGGTGAAAGATACCAAGCGCTGGGCAACGGATATTACCGAATGGGGGAAGAGGGAAGGGACCCGGGAGGTAGAGATAAAGGATGTTGTTATATTGAATAAATGGAAGGTAAAAGTAAATAAAGTAAAAACCCATGATAAGCTGAAAATACGCGCCCGCTTCGAAGCCCGGGAAGAAATCGATAATTTTCATTTTGGTGTGGCCATCTTCAGGGAAGACGGCGTATATTGCTACGGCCCCAATACAAAATTCGATGGCCTGCCCATGGAGAAAATGCATAAGGGGGAGGGGTATTTCGAATTGGAATGTAAGGCGCTTTCGCTTATGCCGGGCATCTATTATGCTTCGGTAGCTGTATGGGATGAAAATGAAACATTCGCCTATGCCTATCACAGGTGTAATTACAAGATAGAAATAATTGGAGAGCCGCTTTTTGGGCAGTTATTAAGCATGGTAAGTTTCTGGGGAGAATCCCTGGCAGGGCGGCACGGCAGCATAGGATCCTTGCCTAACTTGGATCACCTGGTCGATAAGTGGGGCACGGAGTTAAAAAATGATGCGGCAATTTTATGTTCGATAAAGTGTTTGGATAATTACGGCGGAGAGGACAGCGTTTTTATTACGGGCAGGGATATAAAGATAAAGATCGAATTCGAGGCCGGCAAATCTCCGGGCAAGGGCCTGATATTATGGGTAGGGATATACCGTTCGGACGGCATATATTGCCACGGGAATATGAAAAATATCTCATCCCCCGGCATCAATTCCGAAGTCCTTGTTTACCCTAAATTAAAATTACTCCCCGGAGGATACAGGGTTTCAGCGGGCATCTGGGAACCGGAGGCCGGAAAATTCCTGGCGTATTCGCACGGCGTGTATGCTTTTAATATGATTTCCGATAAAAGAGACCACGGGACAATATACCTGGAACACTGCTGGAATCTAAAGATCCCGTAAACCGAGAGAAAGCGATGAATGAAAAACATCCCTTAGTCAGCATAATCATTGCCAATCATAATGGCAAAGGCCTCATGGCAGAGTGCCTGGATTCGTTATCGCGCATAAATTATCCTAAAAGCAGGGTAGAAATATTTATGGTGGATAATCGCTCAGACGACGGCTCCGTAGCTTTCATAAAGGTTAAATATAAGAATGTAAAAATTATCGAGAATGAAGTAAATAATTATTGCCGGGCGAACAATCTCGGTATTGCTAAGTCCGGGGGAGAGTATGTGGTCCTGCTGAACAATGATGTGAGGGTCACGGATGGCTGGCTGGAGGAATTAGTGAAGATAATGCAGGAAGATATTTCTGTGGGGGCCGCGACCAGCAAACTTCTGCAGGAGAACGGCACTATCCAAAATGCCGGCCTTTATGAATTACCGAATTTTTATTGGGGGGAGAGAGGGGCCGGTAAAGAGAGTAAAGACTATGGCACCTTAACCGAAGTCGATGCCCTTTCAGGCGCCTCTGTTATATATAGAAAAAAAGCCCTGGACGAAGTCGGCCCCTTTGATGAAGATTTTGTGATGTTTGGAGAAGATGTGGATATGTCGATAAGG
>JALOCE010000174.1 GCA_023227925.1 Candidatus Omnitrophota bacterium | reverse complement strand
TTCCTGGCAAACTCGATTACCGCGCATTGCATACCTAAACACAATCCAAAAAAAGGAATCCGGTTTTGGCGGGCGAATTTAATTGCCTTAATCTTTCCTTCGATCCCGCGGTAACCAAAGCCGCCAGGAACAAGGATCCCTGATACGCCTTTTAGTATTTCCTCGATTTTACCATTTTCTAGGCTTTCGGAGTCAACTTTTTTTATTTCAACCCTGGCATCATTATAAATCCCGGCATGGGCAAGCGCTTCATATATGGATTTATAGGCATCCTGTAATTCCATATATTTTCCGACTACGGCGATAGTTACCCTATGCCTGGGACTAAGCACCCTGTTTACCACATCCCGCTCCCATTCTTTGAGGTCTGAGAACTTACATATTAATTTGAAATGGCTTAAGATGATCTCATCCAGGATCTGTCTTTTAAAAACCAGGGGTATCTGATAGATAGAATCCATATCCGGAGATTCGATGACTGCTTCAATCTTGACATTGCAAAATAAAGAAATTTTTTCCTTAACGCTTTCGGATAATGGCTTTTCCGTCCGGCAAATCAATACGTCCGGAATGATGCCTATCTCACGCAACGTACCCACGCTATGCTGGGTGGGTTTTGTTTTTACTTCTTGCGCCGCCTTTATATATGGCACAAGCGTCAGATGGATATAAAGCACATTATCGTAGCCCATATCCAGCCGGAATTGCCGCGCCGCTTCCAGAAAAGGCAGGCTCTCGATATCTCCGACGGTCCCGCCGATCTCAACAAGGACAATATCGGCCTTAGAAACCTCCGCACATTTTTTGATCTTTTCTTTTATCGCATCGGTGATATGCGGAATGACCTGGATAGTCTTTCCCAGATAATCACCGCGCCGCTCTCTGGTGATTACAGAGTTATAAACCTGGCCGGTAGTGATATTGTTGAATTTTGAGGCCTGCCCACTCGTAAAGCGCTCATAATGCCCCAGGTCCAGGTCTGTCTCCGCACCGTCTTCGGTTACATAGACTTCGCCGTGCTGATAAGGGTTCATGGTCCCGGGGTCAACATTAATATAAGGATCAAGTTTCATAAGGGCGACCTTCAAGCCCCGGGATTCCAGGATCTTTCCGATAGAGGCGCAGGCTATGCCTTTACCTAAACTTGAAATAACCCCACCCGTGATAAAAATATATTTAGCCATCTCTCACTCTCCCTCCTGTCGGGCCCCAAAACAGATAATCTTCTGCGATACTACATCTGACATAATCTTTAAGTTCCTGCTGTTTACGTCATAGACGCCAATAACATCTTTATACTTAGGGGATTCGGGTATAAGTTCTGTAAACAGATTTTTAAACTCGCCCAGCCATGCATTATTAAATATGACTTCTTCCTTCCCGGGAAACAGCGCGATATAGAATATATCTGTCTCCACCAGGTCCTGGAAAAAGTGTGTTCCGAAGGATAGCTCCGGGTTAAGGTTGCCTTCCGGAAAAGCTACTTCCGCAAGGACCGCTATATTGTTTATCTCGGCAAATTTTACCGGTACCCCCAAAGACGGCGTCGTAGTGCCCCATCTTCCCGGCCCCATAAGCAGGGCGGGTAATTCCTCTCTGTTATTGATAGCCTTATTGATCTTACCCACTATCCGGGCAACTTCATACTTATCCGATAGCCCGAGCCGGGTATATCCTTGCGGATCAACATATATAATCCAGGCGATCTTCTGCGAAATATTGCCGCCCAGAAAATACCCCTGCGATGCAAAAAACATATCTTTTTTATTCAGGCGCTGCGGCAGGTCAACCTTCCGTCCTAAGCCCCGCGTCTGCAGGGGCCGGCATTGCAGCAGGTTTATTTTAAACGTATTATCATTTGAAAAGTTCACGGTAAATTCTATTTCAACGGGATAAAGATATGCCTCTTCAAGCGTCTTTAATATTTTTTTGAAGGAACCTACCAATGTGTTATCGTCAAACAGGTTGTCCAACGTTAAAATCCAATATTCTTTATCCTGACGGCCCCCTTCGCTCATCGTGCGCATAATTTCATAATCTTTTACCGCTATGCGGTCTATATCCGGATACGATTTCTCACTGATAATTTTTTCAAAAGGAATACTTTTGAATTCATTCTCTTTTGTATCGATAAGGTCGACCTCGTGCTGCGAATATTTCCTTAAATCGTCTTTCTCTGCGTAAGGCCTGCGCAGGGGATCGGAAAGCGCGACCATCCTCGGGTAATCGCCTTCCACGCGATTTACTGCCCTGGTACCCATACCGAACACCAGCCTTAAGCATCCTTCTTTAGGATCCATATTCGGATCCCATACATAGGTATTATGGGATAAGCCGACTCCGGCAAGATCAGGAAAAAAGTAATTTTTGTGATGCGCCCCGGAAACCCGTTGCACCAGAAGCGCCATCTGTTCATCTAATTTATCCAGCCCCCTCTGTTTTCTGTAGGCGAGGGCATCTTCGTTCATGGTGCTTGCATAGATTTTCTTCACAGCTTCGGTGAATTGAATGAATCTTTGTTCAGGGCTTCCCTGATTCGCTAAAAATATGCTTTCATATTTACCGGCGAATGCGTTTCCGAAATCATCCTCAAGAAGCGAGCTCGAACGTATAATGATCGGAGAAGAACCGAAATATTCTATCACCTGCTGAAAATGCTCCATAATTTCTTCGGGAAATGCCCCATAAAGCATTTTTTCTTTCAGGGTTTTCGCGATATTGAAATATCCTTCCTCAGTCTTCTGCTGCATATGTAATTTCCACCAGCGGTTATGCACTATATACGAATAAAAGATATCCGAGCCGATATAAAATGAATCGTGCGGCTCCGAAAGCCTCTGCCAATCAAGCCAGTTTTTTAAGAGGATCTTCCTGGCTAAAAGCATGCCTACGGCCTTACCGCCGATAAAACCCGTCCCTATAAGC
>JALOCE010000173.1 GCA_023227925.1 Candidatus Omnitrophota bacterium | reverse complement strand
CCAGATATTTTTCGATACGTTCCGCATCCATCATATCGTAAAGGGCATCGTAAAGGGGGCGCAGATACGGCGAAATTTTTTCATACATATCCCCGGGAAGAAAACCCAAAGATTCCCCTGCTTCGATTGCCGGCCGGGTAAGGATGATCCTGCGCACCTCCTGTTTTTTCAGGGCCTCTACAGCAGAGGCCATGGCAAGATAAGTCTTACCTGTGCCCGCAGGGCCGACACCGAATACGATATCATATTTTTTTATCGCCTCGACGTATTCCTGCTGGCCTTTTGTCCGGGGCCCGATCTGTTTACCGGTCAAAGAACGCGTAACGCTGCAAGCCGGAATACTGACAGGCGCATTATTACTTTTCTTCTTTTTGAAATTATTGATCAGGCTGGATAAATCTTCCCTGCCGAGATCAGACTGCCCGGAACGTATTGATCCCAGCAGATATTCGATCAGGGCGGAAGCTTTTTTGATATTAAGCAGCGTGCCGCTGACCTTCAAGTGCTCCTGCCGCACGATCAGCTTGACCTTGAATTCTTTTTCTATCAGCTTGAGATTCTGGTCGTATGGCCCAAAAAGGGCCTGCGCTTCCTGGTTGCTCCCCAGTTCTATTACTTTATCCATTGATTAATATTTATTTTAGGTTTTCTTTTGTCTCTTTTAATCCTTCGACCGGAACATCTATTGTCTGCCCGGGATAAAGCTTATTCGGGCCTTTTAATATGCCCCTGTTAGCATCGTAGATCTTATTCCATTTCTTGGTCGTCCCATAGAATTTTTTTGAAATCTTCTGCAGCGTATCGCCTTTTTGCACTTTATATTTTTCGGTATTACCGGTATTCGGCTCCAGGACTTCCGGCGTTTCGCTTTGGGTAATATATCCTTTATTGCCCATTACTTCCTGGCCTTCCATACTCCCTGCTGCTGCGGATTCCGACGCTGATCTTCTCTCGGGCATCTTCTCAAACTTTATCGGAGAGCGTAACTCTATCTCTACAACCTGGGTCCTACGGGTAGTTTTTCTTTCTTTTACTTCTTCGGAAGGATTACTGCCCTTAATATAACCGCGGTTGCCTGCGCTCAAATCCTGGTCCACCCTATCCCTATTAAGCGGGTATGTCCTCACTATACATCCTGATAATATAAACGTAAAAGCTAATACCAATAAATATGCCTTGCTGCAAGTTTTCATTTTTCCTACCTCTCTTTCTTTTTGCTAATGGTTAAATTTAACTCCTTTAATTGTCTCTCATCTACATCCGAAGGCGCGCCTGTCAACGGACAAAAGGCTGCCTGAGTCTTAGGAAATGTAATCACTTCGCGGATACTGGCCTCTCCGGCCAAAATAGCCAAGAGCCTGTCTAAACCAAAGGCAACGCCTCCATGCGGAGGCGCACCGAACTGAAAGGCTTCTAACAGGAAACCAAAACGCCTGCGCGCGTCTTCCTGGGCAATACCTATGATCTTAAAGATCCTCTCCTGTAATTGTTGATTGTGTATTCTTATTGAACCGGAGCCCATCTCCGCTCCATTCAAGACTAAGTCGTATGAACGCGATATGACCTTATCAGGGGATTTCTCTAAAATATCCAGGTCTTCCTCCCGAGGCGAAGTAAAAGGATGATGTTCGCTCTCCCAGCGCTTTTCTTCTGTATTGTATTTAAAGAGCGGGAAGTCTATGACCCAGGTAAAAGCGAATTCGGTATTGAGCTCTTTCCTTAAATCCGGCTTATCACAGCCGTATTTGCTCATCGCTTCACTGTATTTTATCCGCGGGAAAGGTATTTTTAGATCTATCCCTTTTAATTCCTTGAATATCAATTGCATTAAATTTTCGCTCAAGGAAAATATATCCTCTTCGTTTATAAAAGACATCTCTAAATCCAGTTGCGTGAATTCCGGCTGGCGGTCTGCGCGCAGATCTTCGTCGCGGAAACACTTGGCAATCTGATAATATTTTTCTATGCCGGCGACCATCAGGATCTGCTTGAATAACTGCGGCGACTGGGGGAGGGCGTAAAACTGGCCCGGGTTGACCCGGGAAGGCACTAAATAATCACGCGCTCCTTCAGGGGTAGACTTGGTAAGGATAGGTGTTTCGGATTCAATAAATCCGCGTTCGTTTAAATAATTACGGGTGATCCTGTAAAGATTGTGCCTTAAGATAAAATTATTGAATACGCGCTTTCTCCTTAAATCAAGATAGCGGTACTTCAGCCGCATCTCTTCGGTAATATCAAGGTCTTCCTGTATCTCAAAAGGCGGCGTGAGGCTGGGATTTAAAATTTCAAAGCTCTTGGCCAGGATCTCTACTTCGCCTGTCTTTAGTTTAGGATTTATCGTACCTTTAGGCCGGGGATTTACTATTCCGGAAACCTTGATCACAAATTCATTTCTTAAGTCCTGCGCTGTTTTATACGCCTCGCCTGATTCTTTAGGGATAAAAACAACCTGTGTAAGGCCGTACCTGTCCCGCAGGTCGATAAAAATAAGTTTTCCGTGATCGCGGCGCGTAGCCACCCAACCGCAAAGCGTTACTTCTTTTCCGACATCATTGATCGTTAATTCACCGCAAGTATGCGTCCTTAACATAGCCTACTCTTTTTTAAGTTCCGTTATCAAATCGTTCCGTTGGATCTCTTTTTGTTCTCCGGAAGCCATATCTTTCAAAGCCACTGTATCCTTCTTTAGTTCGTCTTCTCCGATAATCAGAACATACCCTGCTTTTGCATCGTTTGCGCTGCGCATCGCGCCCTTAAGCGATTTATTTTCATGATCCATATCGCAGGCGATTGCCTCTTTGCGTAATTCATCCAGTAATTTCAGGCCGGACTTTTTCGCTTCTTCACCCATTGTTATAATATAAGCTAATTTTGGGCTTGCGGTTTTGGGGCTCTCCGGCTTTCTGGCTAACAATAATCTTTC
>JALOCE010000172.1 GCA_023227925.1 Candidatus Omnitrophota bacterium | reverse complement strand
CGCTAATCCGTCAGGCGGATTAATAGCGGATAAAGAAGCATCTGCTTTGCCTGTTCCAAATTTACAAAAAGGGCGGATCTGCAGTTCGGGCGCCGGAGGCTTGTATTGTTCTTCTGCAAAGCCGGCGGATATGCCCAGGATCAAAAATAACTGCACTATCCCAAAACAAACCGCTCTTTTAGTGCCAAGATAACGCATAAGCCTTTCGCCTTCTTTTTATCCTTCTAATTTTTCCATCGGTTGATCACAACAAACAAGCTCTCCGCCACCGGCTTTAGTTACCGTTACTTCATTGCCACAAACATTACATCTGTATTTTTCTCCTACTTTCTCAACAGCCATTTTAGGCCTCCTTTAAAAAAATAAGGGACAGATATAACTTCTTCCTAATCTGTCCCTTAAAAAACTTCTACATCTTTTGTTTTAACGGCCTTCATTCTTGCGCTTTGAATAACACTCCTTGCAGTATATTGGACGATCGTCTCTTGGTTTAAACGGGACTTCACATTCTTTCTTACACTCCGAGCAAATAGCCTTGTGCATCTCCCGCGGACCGCCGAACCCACCACCACCCTGATATCCCATGCCTCCTCCTTATTCTAAGACGGCCTGATCATTGGGGACATCCCCAGGCTCAGGCGCAGCCTCCGTCGCTTTTTTCTCCAGCTTTCTTTGTTTCTTTTCCTCTGCCTTCTTTTTCCTGGCCAATTCTTTCTGATACTTTTTATATGAATAATTATCTCTGGTCACAATACCCTCCTTATTAATCTAATTATATGAGTAATGCCTCAATACATCAAGAACATTTTTGGTTTAGAGAGGTAATCCCCTGCCTACCCTTCGCGCAATCTTATCTACTTTAAAGCCTCTTTGCGCAAAACAAAGAAAAGCGGAATAGCCGCTATTTCAATGGCAACGCTGATAATAATAACTGCAAGTATAGAATGCTCATACAACAAACCGACAAAAGCACTACCGATAAAAATTGCGAGGCCATAAGCCGTATTAAATATTCCATAACCTGTTCCTCTCTTCTTCAGGGGTGTCAGATCGGCAATCGCGGATCTCATAATCGTCTCATGGGCTCCCATGACAATCCCCCAGATGATCGCACCGGCTAAACATAGGGAAAACTTTGTAGAAAAAACAAACACGGGTATAAATAACGAAAATACCGGAATGGCAATCAAGGTAGCCAGGCCGCCCTTTTCGTTATTGTGCCTGGTTTTAAAAATATCATAGGCCTTGCCAATAGCCAAAGCCGCTACAGCATCCACCCCCATGGCTAAAGCGTAAAATAAAGGGATTTGTGCATCAGTGAGCACATGCTTAGCTTTAAAGTGATAACCGATTAACGCGAAATTAGCAAAACCAATAGTAGTGACAAAAGTGAAAACCGTATAGATCCAAAAGGTTTTGCTTAATTTTTCTGCTACATGGCTTTTGATTACTGAATCTTCCAAGGCTTGAGGATTGGGTACACGGCGCCAAGCAAGAAAAATGCAGAGCATAACCAAAATCAACGGGATCCAAAGTAATGAGTACCCCTGTTGATAATCTCTTATGCCCCTGTCTCCTTTACCGAGCAGCACAAAAAGCAGAGTAAAAATTAATGGGCCGCTGATCGCGCCAATCTGATCAAGCACTTCAGCTATGGCAAAACCAAAACCTGTGCCCACTTGCTTAGTGGCCTGAGAAAGTATAGTGTCTCTTGCCGGGCTACGCAGGGCCTTACCTAATCTCTCCATTATAATAAAAACAACCGCAACCTGCCATATCCCGGCGAGAGAAAGCAAAGGTACGCTCACCAACATTCCATAGCCTAAGAAAGTGAATAACCAATAAGCCCTGGTCTTATCGGCAAAATACCCTGAGGCCAGGCGAATCGCATAACCTAAAAACTCTGCAATCCCGGCGACCATCCCTACTATTACGGCATTTGCACCCAACGTTTTAAGGTATGGGCCGTTAACGCTGCGCGCCCCTTCGTAGACTACGTCACCGAAAAGGCTGACCAGGCCAAAAAGCAATATTAGTTGAAATGCGGTTTTCTTTTGATTATGCATAGCTGATTATTTAATCAGGCGCTTGATTTCCAATTTATTATAACACATTTTAAGCTATTGATATCGAGAAAGAAACCCGGGAGATACCAGGCTTTTATTTCTCCAGAATTTTTTTAGAGAGATGGCATGCGTGATTAAGAGGGTATTTGCCGGTGAAACAAGCGGTGCAGAAATTTTCCTTAGGGATAGGCATCGAATCCAGCATCCCTTCAAGGCTTAAGTATTCCAGGCTATCCGCGCCGATAAAATCGCGGATCCAGGCAATATCATGCTTCGAAGCCACAAGTTCTTTCTTGGTCGGAAAATCTATGCCGTAAAAACAGGGGAATTTTAACGGCGGGCAGCTGACGCGCATATGTATCTTATTTACCCCTGCCTGACGCAGGGTCTTTACGCGCGCCCTGCTGGTGGTACCGCGCACAATAGAATCTTCAACTAAAATCACATCTTTACCTTTTAATACATCTCTTAAGGGATTGAGTTTTATTTTTACCCGAAAATCGCGCAGGTATTGGCTTGGCTGGATGAAAGTCCTACCGATATAATGATTACGGATCATCCCGAACTCAAAAGGGATCTTTGATACTTCAGAGAATCCTAAGGCCGCGAATACACCGGAATCAGGTATAGGCATGACTAAATCAGCCTGCGCGGGAAATTCCCTTGCCAATTGCGCCCCAAGCCTTTTACGCGCCATATATACATTATGTTCAAAAATATTACTATCCGGCCGGGCAAAATAGATGTATTCAAAGATACAAAAGGCACAAGGAGTCTTTTTACAGGGCATAACGGACTCCAGTTTATCTTTATAGATAAAAACAATCTCTCCGGGCAGTATATCCCTTATATATGTAGCGCAGATTAAATCTA
>JALOCE010000170.1 GCA_023227925.1 Candidatus Omnitrophota bacterium | reverse complement strand
CTGCTTCGCTAAAAATATGCTTTCATATTTACCGGCGAATGCGTTTCCGAAATCATCCTCAAGAAGCGAGCTCGAACGTATAATGATCGGGGAAGAACCGAAATATTCTATCACCTGCTGAAAATGCTCCATAATTTCTTCGGGAAATGCCCCATAAAGCATTTTTTCTTTCAGGGTTTTTGCGATATTGAAATATCCTTCCTCGGTCTTCTGCTGCATATGTAATTTCCACCAGCGGTTATGCACTATATACGAATAAAAGATATCTGAGCCGATATAAAATGAATCGTGCGGCTCCGAAAGCCTCTGCCAATCAAGCCAGTTTTTTAAGAGGATCTTCCTGGCTAAAAGCATGCCTACGGCCTTACCGCCGATAAAACCCGTCCCTATAAGCCTGGATTTTATTTCTATAAGTTCTTCGAGGGAAAAATTACGTATTGCCAATGACAGAATTTTTTTATTCTTCGTCATCATTATGCCGGAGAGCTTCTTTATCATATCTTTTATTTTCTCTTGGGGCGTACCGTTCTTGGTCAGCTCTTCTGCCTCCAGAAATAAACGGTCCCAGTAATCAAGATTCCGCTTTACGCTCTGCGCTCCTTTTTCGCGGATATACGAAAGTATCTTTACGGCATTAACGCTGTCTGTAATAGGCAGGAATTTATCTTCCTTTTTTTGATGAGGAAGGAACATAGTAGAGGAATACCGGTTCCATACCTTCAAGGGATGGATATAAAAGCTCCCCCGGCAACGGTATACATCTATAAGTAACTGCGTGGTCTCGCGTATGCGGGCGATAGATTGAAAGGAATGGTTATTGCGCAATATCGAAAAATAGGTGATAGTCTTAAGTTCGTAAAGATAGGGGCAGGTAATCATAAAGAAATTCCCGATCATCAGATCCGTGGCCCAGGCGAAAAGCAGTTCGGATAGGCAATCAAATACATAATATGCGCCTTCGCCTTCCTGGGTAATAATATTATTTATCTTTGCGGCAAAAGTTTCAAAGCCGGTATAAGCATTAAGTTCGTATCTTTTTATTTGTTTAGAGGGTTTCAATAATTCTTTATGCGCAGCAAAGCGCATATATATAACTTTTTTATTCTCCTTCAAAGCCTGTTGCACAAAGGGTTTTACCAGGCCGATATAATCATCTATATCGTCTATCTGCCAGACCACATTATCCCCTGCCCTAAGGCCTGTAATTACATCGTCCAATCCTTTTATTCCCGTGCTTATCATTTTAATAACCCTCCGATAAACTACTCTTACCCATTAAATATTCATCCATAAAACAGGCGCAGCGCCGTCCTTCCGCAATAGCCCAAACCACCAAAGATTGCCCGCGCCTCATGTCTCCCGCAGAAAATACTTTTTTAACCGAGGTCATGCAATTATTGTCGGTCTTAACATTGCCTCTTTCGTCAAACTGGACATCAAGCTGGGTAAGTAATCCCGAATGTTCGGGATGTAAAAACCCCATGGCCAGGATAACCAAATCCGCCTCGATTTCAAATTCACTCCCCGGGATCTCTTTCATCGCAGGGCAAGTTTTGCCATTGGTTTTAGCGAATTCTACCTTTACGCAGGAAAGCTTATTTATAGAACCGTTTCTTCCTATAAAGCGCTTGGTTAAGACTTGCCAGTGGCGCTCTCCGCCTTCTTCGTGAGAGCTCGAAGTTTTTAAAAGAAGTGGGTACTTTGGCCAGGAAAAGTCAAGGGTCCTGCATTCAGGAGGCTGGGGTAAAAGTTCAAGCTGGACCACGCACTTTGCCCCTTGCCTATGCGCGGTGCCTACACAATCAGACCCAGTATCCCCCCCGCCTATCACTATAACTTTTTTGCCGTGGCAATCGATTAATTCCTCCTTGGGGATTTTCTCGCCGGCTACCATCCTGTTAGATTGGATCAAATAATCCATAGCAAAATGTATGCCTTTTAAATCTCTGCCTTCTATTTTAAAATCCCGGGGGATACGCGAGCCGCCGGCTAAACAGACGGCATCAAATTCATTCAGAAGTTTATTTGCCGGATAATCTACCCCCACATTTACGCCTGTCTTAAACTCAACGCCTTCCTCTTTCCATATCTCAATGCGCCTGTCTATAACGGACTTCTCCAATTTAAAATCAGGGATGCCGAAACGTAATATTCCTCCCGGCCGATTATCTTTTTCAAAAACAATTACACTATGCCCGGCCTTATTTAGCTGCGTTGCGCAAGATAAGCCTGCCGGGCCTGAACCGATAATTGCTATTTTCCTGCCTGTGCGCCGATTAACCGGCTTTGGCTTGATTAAACCGTTCTTAAAACCAAACTCTACCGCTGCCAGCTCATTCTCACGGATAGTCACGGCATCATCATTCAGGCCTAGAACACAAGAATATTCGCATAATGCCGGGCAGATCCTGCCGGTGATCTCAGGAAGATTATTAGTAGCCTCCAACAGGGCAACCGCTTCTTTCCAATTGCCGCGGAACATATAATCATTCCACTCAGGAATATAATTTCCTATCGGACAACCCCAATGGCAAAATGGCGTTCCGCAATCCATACAGCGCGAGGCCTGCTCCCGGGACTCTGCCTCGGAAGGAAGTTTAGCAACCTCTTTAAAATCTTTCACCCGTTCACAGGCTTCCCGGTAAACGCTGCCCCGCCTGGCTAATTTCAAAAAACCTCTCGGATCACCCATCTAATGCCTCCGCAATATCCAGCTCTTCTTCTATCTTTACCCCATTTAAGATACGCTTATATTCTATCGGTATGACCCTGACGAATGATTTCAGCTCTTTATGCATATTATCGATGATCCTTTTAGCTTTCTTGCTCTTTGTATATTTGTAGTGGTTGTGCAATAAATGGTATATCGTATCTTTATCTTCCGCTTCCACCGCCGACAATTCCACCATATCGGTATTGCACCTCTCTTTAAATTTCTTATCCTCGTCATATACATAAGCTATCCCGCCGCTCATCCCAGCGGAAAAATTCCTTCCGGTTTTTCCTAAAACGATTACCCTGCCCCCGGTCATATACTCGCAGCC
>JALOCE010000169.1 GCA_023227925.1 Candidatus Omnitrophota bacterium | reverse complement strand
ATTGTGCGTTGGGATTTCTCCAAGAAGCCTGCCTTCCAGACATATCAAAAAATATATCAGGGCTACAAAAAATCAATGGGAGAGTGATGTTCTTAGGATTGATCTTTGCCGGTTTTTTAGCAATAAAAGAATATATTGCTTTGCATGTTTTGACCTGCCTGATCCCCGCGTTTTTATTGGCGGGGGCAATGGTCAGTTTTATTTCTAAAGAGGCAGTTGTTAAATATCTGGGTTCAGGCACAAATAAGCTGAAGTCGTTTACCCTGGCGTCTTTTGCCAGTTTTTTTATTGCTGCCTGTTCCTGCACGGTAATACCCGTTGCCAGTGGGATATATTATCAGGGCGCAGGTATTGGCGCGGCATTTATTTTTTTATGGGTTGCGCCGGCGGTAAATATCCTGGCGGTTATTTATACGGGAAACATTTTAGGAGCAGAAATGGTAGCCAGCCGTATTATCGCGGCTTTTTTTATGGCCTTTGTGGTAGGCGCGGTCATGAGTTTCGTCTTTAGAAAAGAAGAGAGTAAAAGAGCGCAATATAAGAGTGATGCAAAAGCAGAGATTATTGCTAAAAAAGATATATTTCTATTACTATTGATCCTTATTTCTTTATTAGCTCCTAATTACTTTATCCAGAAAGGGCTATACTTACATAAAGTTCTTGTTTGGTTGATTGCTTCTCTAGTTATGTTTGTTTATGCCTTTAAGGTAAAAACTGCTGACGAGATCAAGAGTTGGCTGAAAGAGAGCTGGTGGTTTGTCAGGATCATCTTCCCATTATTATTACTGGGGGTTTTTATCGTAGGCATAATCGGAAAGTTATTACCGCAGGAGGTAATAAGGACATGGCTTGGCGGCTCCGGGATCAGGGCATCGTGGTTAGCCACAGTATTGGGCCAGATTATGTATTTCGCGACTATGACCGAGGCGCCTTTTGTCGATACCCTGATGAAATTAGGTATGGGTAAAGGCCCGGCTTTAGCGCTTTTACTGACCGGCCCCGGGATGAGCCTGCCGAATATGTTAGCTATCGGAAAAGTTTTCGGTATTAAGAAAGCCGCTGTTTATATATTGCTGGTGATGGTTTTGGGGACATTTGTAGGCTGGTTTTTTGGGAACTTTGTTTTTTAAGGGAGGCAAAAAATGAAGATCGAAGTTGTCGGCCCCGGGTGCGCACGCTGTATCACTGTAGAGAAGAATGTCCGTGAGGCGGTAAGGCAATTAGGGATTAGCGCTGAAGTTATAAAAGTTACTGATGTAGCAGAGTTTGCCAAGAAGGGCATAATGTTTACGCCGGGAATCATTGTAGATGGGCAGGTTAAATTTTCCGGAAAAATCCCGACGGTGGATGAAATAAAAGGAATCTTAAAAAGTTCTTAAGGGGGATAAATGCGGGCGCTATCCTTAGTTTTATCCGGGCTTTTTTTAGGCAGTATTTTTTTTGTGAGTTATGCATCCGGAGAACCAATAGAAAGATCAACACAAGGCTATGTAATCGCTTATTACTTTCATGGCGCATTCCGTTGCCCGACATGCCGTAAATTGGAGCAGTACTCAAAGGAAGCAATAGAGGCCAACTTTAAAGACGCGTTAGCTTCCGGAAAAATTATATTTAAAGTGGTGAATGTGGAAGAAAAAGGCAATGAACATTTTACTAAGGATTACCAGCTTTATACCAAGTCCCTCGTAATATCTTTAGTTAAAGACGCCAAGGAAGTTAAATCTAAGAACCTTGACAAGATCTGGGAATACGCCGGCGATAAACAGAGATTCTATGATTACGTAAAAGAAGAAGTAGCCGCCTTCTTAAAGGAATTATAGTGGAGAGTATTTTTATAGGCCTTATATCCGCACTTTGGCTGGGCATTTTAACTTCCATAAGCCCCTGTCCTTTAGCCACCAATGTAGCAGCCATATCGTTCTTAGCTAAAAAGATAACTCATCCGTTTCTGGTCTTAATTTCCGGTATCGCCTATACCGTCGGCAGAATGGTTAGCTATGCGGTATTAGGGTTTGTCCTGATTAATTCTATCCTGGGTATTCCTGAAGTAGCGCAATTCCTGCAAAAATATATGACTAAAGCCCTCGGGCCTGTCCTGATTATTACGGGATTAATTTTACTCGGTATAATTAAGATAAATTTTCCGGGGTTATCATTTTCTCAAAAGCATCAAAATAAACTTGTCGAAGCCGGTGTGCCGGGAGCATTTTTATTGGGAGCGATATTCGCCCTCGCGTTTTGCCCGGTTTCCGCAGCACTTTTCTTCGGCAGCCTCATTCCGCTTGCGTTACAGTCTAAGCTTGGGGCAGCGCTGCCTTTTGTTTATGGGATCGGCACGGGCTTGCCGGTATTAGCTTTTGCGGTTGCGATCGCCGCAGGTGTTACTTCGTTAAGCCATTGGTTTCATAAGCTGACAAGGTTAGAATATTATATGCGTATAGTTACAGGGTTGACATTCGTATTGGTGGGTATATATTATATTAGTGTTTATATATTGAAACTTTTTTGAGGTTTACTTAGGCGCGGGAGAGGATTAGAGATGACGGGAAATGTTACCAAAAAATTATCATTCTTAGACAGGTTCTTGACGCTGTGGATATTTTTGGCTATGGCAATAGGGGTTTTAGCCGGTTATCTTTACCCGCCGATAGTCAGTTTTTGGAATAAGTTCCAGATGGGTACGACAAATATCCCTATCGCTATAGGTTTAATCCTCATGATGTATCCTCCGCTGGCTAAAGTCAGGTATGAAGAATTAGCCGATGTGTTACGGAATAAAAAAATACTGACTTTGTCCCTTGTCCAGAATTGGATCATTGGCCCGGTTTTGATGTTTTTACTGGCAGTCATATTCTTAAGGAATTACCCGGAATATATGACAGGTTTGATCTTGATTGGCTTAGCCCGTTGTATTGCGATGGTCATCGTTTGGAATGAGCTGGCTGGCGGCGATACGGATTACTGCGCAGGCCTGGTCGCGTTTAATTCATTTTTTCAGGTTTTATTTTATTCTGTCTACGCCTGGTTCTTTATCTCGATTGCTCCTGTT
>JALOCE010000168.1 GCA_023227925.1 Candidatus Omnitrophota bacterium | reverse complement strand
GGCAGAAGCGGCGTCTTGCCTATCCTGCTGCCGACCAGATACGCGCCCACATCGCCTAATT
The DNA here is from genome assembly GCA_023227925.1 of Candidatus Omnitrophota bacterium. Taxonomy (GTDB): domain Bacteria; phylum Omnitrophota; class Gorgyraeia; order Gygaellales; family Profunditerraquicolaceae; genus JALOCE01. The sequence goes on along the minus strand of JALOCE010000168.1, from coordinate 3,010 downwards.
TAGTCATCAATAATACCGCTATCAAAAATGCCAGGCCCGAAGGCAAATATATAATTTTGATCAGGAAACTAAAGAACCAGGCTACATAGAGGATGCCGAATAAAGTAGTAGAAATATCTACCGTAACCCCGCTGTTATTGCGGCGCCTGAACTGCATCACTATCAGGAATAACAACATCAAGACGATAAAAAACAATTCCCATCCTTTAGTCAGCTCAAAACGAAAGACTATCGAAAGGGGGATAATCGTACCGACGGCAGTGCCAAAATATTTATAGGAATTTATCCCTTTGTTCTCCAACATGGTAAAGAATTCATAAAGCCCCAGGATGATAAAGACCGTGATGATCAGCCCGCACAAAGTAAACGGCAACAATTTGTGCCAATCGACGTATATGGCCGCGACGATAATAAAGATGAGTGCTATAAAACTAACTATTCTTTTTTCTAACATCTACGCCACCAAACCTTCTTTCTCTTTTCTGGTATTCTTCGATCGCCTCTTCCAGGTCGCCTCGCTTAAAATCCGGCCAGTAGACCTCCGGGAAATACAGCTCGGTATAAGAAAGCTGCCAAAGCAGAAAATTACTGATACGCATCTGCCCGCTTGTGCGTATCAAAAGATCAGGATCTGCCAATCCGGACGTATAAAGATATTTGCTGAAGCCTTCTGCGTCTAAACTCCCTATCTTGGCCTTACCGTCGGCTACGGCCCTGGCAAATCCCTCTACCGCATCCACTATCTCCTGCCTCCCGCCATAATTTAAAGCAAGGACCAGGACCATGCCCTTATTATTTTTCGTCTTCTCCTGGGCCTCTTTTATTTTAACCTGCAGATATTCAGGCAGAGGCTCATTACTGCCGATGGCCTTAAACTTAATATTATTTTTATGTAATTGGCTTATTTCGCGCTCCAAAAAATCATTCAGATAACGCATCAGCGCATCTATCTCTTTTTTGGGCCGCGACCAATTCTCCGCAGAAAATGCAAATAACGTCAATACCTCGATACCCAATTCAGCAGCAACCCGTACGATCTCTTTGACTCTCTTGGCGCCCTCGTTGTGCCCGGCTGTCCGCGGCAGCCCTCTTGCTTTTGCCCAGCGGCCATTACCATCCATGATTATGGCAATATGCCGCGGAAGATTATTCTTATCTATCATTAATATAGTATATGATTACTGGTGCAGGTGGTAATCTATGTTCGGGAATATATTGTCTTTGTATTCAATGTCAGCAAGCCATTCTTCATCGATAGTATTCGACTTTATATCTTCATAGAGCCGGTTGAATCTTAGGAGATGATCCTTGGTGCGGCGTATTGCGTAACTCGTATGCGTGCCTGTCCCCATGATAAACCCCCAGTCGGAACTCTGGGCAAGAAGCAGTTCACGCAAGGCCTGGTTCAGCGCGCGCCTTTTTAAACCATTTACACCAGGGTATGACCTGGTTAATTCCGTCATTCTCTGCGATGCCGCATGCAGGTGCCTGTAGATCCAATCATTGGAACCCTGCAGCCACATCTCGCTATAGCCTTTCCAGCCCCAGCTGGATAAAGAAGGCGTGATGACCTGATTACGCGGATTTTCCGCCAGGTATTCAGAAGGCGTCACCAGGCGTATTTCATCCTGGTCGCATGAGATCTTTCTGATCAGGAAATCCAGCCACATCGGCCCTTCATACCACCAGTGGCCAAAGAGTTCCGCATCATAAGGCGAGACAAGCAGGGGTTTTTTCTGCATAAAATCATATAAATATTCCACCTGCTTCTGCCGGTTGAACAGAAAATTACCCGCATGGTCTGCTGCCCTGTCGCGGGCCCATTCGGGGACATACGGCTCTTTACTGCCGCTTCCGGTAATACGATAATATTTTATGCCGGTGTTTATCCTTACTCCGTCGGGATGTATATAAGGCCTGATGTAATCGTATTCCAGGTCAAAGCCGATATCACGGTAAAACTCGCGGTAATTATAATCCCCGGGGTAACCCTCGATAGAAGACCAGACCTGCTTTGATGATTCCAGGTCCCTGGCAAAGCAAGCTACCCCTGTGCCCTTGCAGTAAACCGGGGCAAATACCCCGTATTTCGGGCGGGGGCTGCCATGCAGGACGCCATGAGAATCGCTAAAAAAATATTTTATCCCTGCTTCTTTTAAAATCTCGTCGTGGCCCGGATGATACCCGCATTCCGGAAGCCAGATGCCTCTCGGCCTGCGGCCAAAAATGCTCTCATAATGGCTGGCTGCTACTTTTATCTGCGCCCTGACCGACTCCCTGCAGATATCCATGAGCGGCAGATAACCGTGAGTCGCCCCGCAGGTGATGATCTCTAATTTACCCAGATCCTGGAAATTTTTAAAAGCCAATACAAGGTTGCGCTGGTATTTCTCGAAGGTATCGCGCGCCTTGCAGAAGCTATTCAAATACATTATCGCCAGGCTCTGGAATTGCGGCTGCCACGCCGTCCTCTCTATCTCTTTATGCGATAATTCAATAAGCCTGTTTATATGTTTTAGGTAGCGTTCCTGTAAAAGTTGATCCGACAGCATCGAGGCCAATGTCGGGCTTAAGGTCATAGTAATGCGGAAATCCACCCTATCCTCGACCAATTTTTCAAAGACCGATATCAGAGGGATATAAGTCTCGGTTATCGCCTCAAAAAGCCAGTCTTCTTCCAGGAAATCCTCATATTCAGGATGGCGGACATAAGGAAGATGGCCGTGCAGAACTAAACAGAGATATCCTTTATGCATATAGAAAAATTTTAGTAATTATTTGCTTTGGGCTTCTTCTTTGACCAGGCAACTGGTCTTGGTCTCTCTTGCGACTATAGGGGTGATGGTGCGTTCTTCGATATTATCGTTGGATACAGCTTTCACCGGTATCACCTGTTTTCCGTCGGGGAGGGCGAAACGTAAAGTAAATGTCCCGTCCTGCCTTAAATTTATTGGCCTGCCCTGGATAGTCACCTGCGCATCCGGCTCCGTAGCGCCATAGACGATCAATT
>JALOCE010000034.1 GCA_023227925.1 Candidatus Omnitrophota bacterium | reverse complement strand
ATAGATATGGCCTGGATTTCTTTGCTCAATTTGGCGTATCCAAGCCCGCCAGGTCCCCGGAGGTATTTGAGTGGAGGCAGAAGGATTTTATAAAAATAAGAGGATACACCAGGCAGATAATCAATAAGCTCGTAGCTTCCGGATACGCTACTGGTGTTCTTAGCGATACGCTTTTTCCGGTAAGTAATAAAATAAATCTCCTGACAAAGATTTATTACTGGCAGCATCTGGTTGATTTTCAGGAGAAACCAGAAAGGTTCTTCTCAAGCTGTGATGCCGGCTCTAAGTTTGCCATGTTTGATCCGTATGGGAATTTATTCTTTTGCCCCATATTGAAGGAAAAGAGATTAGGGAATATCAGGGAAGAAAGTTTCGATGATCTATGGATATCCGGCAGGGCTGATAAGATAAGGCATTTTATCGAGAGCGGTAAATGTTCCTGCTGGCTGGTCTGCACTGTGTTTCCTACTGTAGGCAAGGCACTGGCTTTATACGCCGATAAGGTGGCGGAAGATTTAGCAACAGGGATTAAAACCGGTATCCGCGAAAAAAACAATCCGGCATTAAATAACGAGGAATTTAGAAACAAAAATATCGTCCTTAGTTCTACTGCGCAGGGCCTGACCCTGGGTTCTAATTATAAATGCAATGCCAGTTGTATGTTTTGCCTGGAAGGAGAATATAAACCGTTTAGCCTGAAATTGTATAAGGATTATTTCCAGCCGCAGGTAGGGGCTATGTTAAAGCAGGCAGAATATGTCAGTTTTTGCGGCATGGGCGAATTATTATTGACTGCGGACGCAGAAGAATTTTTAGATTATATAAATAAGGCTATGCCCGGGCAGAATAAGATATTGACTACTAATGGCCTGGTCTTTACGGATGCAATATTGAGTAGGCTAATGCACTCCAAATTCAGCATACAGATCTCTTTGCATGCCTCGAATGCCGCATTGCATAGCCAGCTCACCGGAGTAAAAGGAGGTTTTCAAAAGGCCCTTAGAGATATACGCTATCTTACTTCCCATAGAAAAAATAAAGAGTCGCCTTATATAGTCCTGGTCTTTTTGGTGAATACCATGAATATCGAAGATCTACCCGCTTTCGTAGAGATGGCTGCGTCTTTGGGAGTAGATGCTATCCAGTGTAATTATTTGACTATTTTTAAACCCAGCCATCTGAAATTATCCTGTTTCTTTAAACAGGAAATAACTAACGAGATGTTTGCCTTGGCAAACCAGAGGGCACAGGAATTGAAGATTTCTTTGATCCTTCCCCCGCAATTCTCAAATGAAAACAGTTCTTATTTTAAAATGGTTTGCAGCCAGCCCTGGAAGAACATTTATATAGACACAGAAGGCTCGGTGTTACCCTGTTGTTATTCGGGTGAACATTTTGGCAATTTAGGAGAAACGGATATTTTAAGTATCTGGAACAACAAAAAATACCAGCAATTAAGGGCGGATCTGGCTTCCGGGAGCGCGGTCAAGATGTGCAAGTATTGTTTAAACAATAATCCTGCTAATGTCAATCTGTTAAATTCACACGTAAGTTTTCGTCCGGATGTGCAAAATAACATACTTGGAGAGAAATAATAACTAAGATATGAAAATAGCTTTTGTCCAGGCTCCTGGTTGGGGTAGAGATTGCCCGCCTTACACAATGTGCCTCTTGGCTGCCCTCATAAGGCAGAAAGGGCATCAGGCATACCTTTTTGATCTGAATAATACTCTTTACCATACCAGTTCCAAGAGCCTGAAGAATAACTGGGATAATAAGGATTGCTATTCTTTTTGGGAGAATAGGGAATCGGTTCGCGCATTTTTGCAAGAAAACAAAAGAGCAATCGATTTTTACGTCGATAAGATTTTAAAGACTGATTCCAGGATCATCGGTTTTACCGTTCATTTCAGTTCGGTTTGGGCGAGCCTTGAGATCGCAAGGTTAATCAAGGAACGCGATAAAAATAGGATCATAGTCTTTGGCGGGCCTGATTGTTCGCGGCAGCAAAAAGGAGATTATTTGATCCAGCAGGATTGCGTAGATGTTGTTGTGCATGGAGAAGGAGAAACGCCTTTATGCGAAATAATAGATAACTTAGACGGTATCAAAGGATTAAACAGCTTAAAGGGATGTTTGCTCTTGAGGGATGGGCGTATTTGCGACGGGGGGTATGCTGCCGGGCCGCAAGATCTCGATTCTCTCCCTCTGCCGGATTATTCTGATTTTAAGGACGAGATCAAACTGCGTATGTATAGAGAGCCTAACCGCCTGGATATCTTTGACAGCCGGGGCTGCATTACACATTGCCACTTTTGCAGTGAATGGCAGTTCTGGGGGAAGTTCCGTTCTAAATCCGGCCAGGGGATATACAGGGAGATCGCGCAGCATATGCAGGATTTTCCGCAGGTAAATTATTTTTATTTTATCGGATCTCTGGTAAACGGCGATATAGAAGCATTAGAAGGCTTTTGTGATCTAGTGATTGCCAATAACCTGAAGATAGAATGGGCAGGACAGGCGATAATCCGGCCGGAGATGTCCGAGGGATTATTGCGGAAAATGAAACGCTCCGGATGTGCCTGGTTGAGTTATGGCATAGAGAGCGGTTCCCAGAAAGTATTGGATAAAATGAATAAGCATTTTTCCCTGGAGATAGCCAGCCGGGTTTTAGCTGATACAAAGAAAGCCGGTATTGCTACTCAGGCTAATTTTATGTTTGGGCTGCCGACAGAGACGCTGGACGACTCCAAGCAAACCTTGGAATTCCTGAAGAATAACAGGAAATATATGGATACTATTTTAGCCAGCCAGTCTTTCTGTGTGATAGATAAAGGCACTTATCTTTATAACCATCCCGAAGAATTCGGGATTAAAAATAAAGAACATCATCTTTATTGGGAATCAAATAATGGGGAGGATAGTTATCCTGAAAGATTACGCCGCTACGAAGAGTTTTGCCGGCTGGCTTTATCTTTAGGAGTCCCCGAGACATCCGGCGTACTTAGGAATAAGCCTAATAAACAGCAATTATTGGATGATTATCTTCGCTATGTAAACGATAAAGAGTCTAAGCTAAATAGTGGATACGAAGAACCCGCCGATTATAGCCTCATAGAAAGCGCTCAGCTATCAGAAATCCTGCAATATTACGCCAAGATCAATTATAAAGGCGTTGATCTAACGAAAATATTTTCTGACTTTGACTTTAACGAGAAGCAGCGCTCTATGTGTAATGTCCTCTATTCGCACGGGCTTATGCGTAAATTATCGAATTATATTTTAGTCGATGTGCAGAAGAAAAGAAGGGAAGCAGTTTTATTCGGTTATCCTTATTGGCTGGTAATAGACCCTTGTAATTACTGTGATTTAAGCTGTCCATTTTGCCCTACAGGGCAAAAGAGAGAAGCCCGGGCTAAGAAACAATTAAGTTTCCAGGATTACAAAAGCATTATCGATAAATTAGGGCCTTATTTGATCCATATAGACCTGGTTAATTGGGGCGAGCCATTATTGAATGAGAAAATTTTCGAGATGATCAGTTATGCCAAGCGCTATCGCGCCGATATAAAGATAGACACTAATATGAACCACCTGGATGAGAAAGGTATCGAGAAGCTGATCCTGTCCGGCTTAGATAAAATCGTCGTCTCTATCGATGGCTTAAGCCAGGAGTCGTATGCTAAGTATAGGATAGGCGGTAATTTTGGCCTGGCCATGAATAATCTAAAGCTTTTGGTTAAGAAACGTAAAGAGCTAAAAAAGGCGAAGCCTTATATTACCTGGCAATTTTTGGTTTTTCGGCATAACGAGCATGAAGTGCAGGAAGCGTTAAGGCTGGGGCAAAGCTTAGGGGTGGATCATGTCGGTATCACCAAGGCTTTTATAGGAGAAAAAGATTGGATGCCCCTGGATCCGCAATATTGCAATTATGATGCCGATAAAATAAACGATAAAGATCTGACCTTCAATTACTTTAAATCCGATGCGGATGCATTATGCAATTGGCCATGGGAGGCCGTGGCTATAAATACAAATGGCTCTGTTTCTCCCTGTTGTTCCGTAGAGGAAGAAAAGGATGATTTCGGGAATATATTCAGCCTGCCTTTCGAGGATTTTTGGAATAAGGAAAAATATCAGGCAGCAAGGAATCACATAAGGCATAAGGAACACAATGCTTCGAATGAAGAAAATGTATGCGCAGGATGCAGGCACGCGGGTTTGATCAATATAGATATACTTTCCTGCCACTCTTTTTTTGATCTGGAAGAGGTTAAATAAATGCGGCTAGCGCTTATTCAATGCCCTGTCTGGGGAACATATGATCCTCCTGTCGGCCTGGCGCAATTATCAGGTTGCTTAAAGAAGGCCGGATGCGCCGTTTCCGTATTCGATTTGAATATAAAACTTTACCGTAACCGCAGCGAGAATTATAAAAATATCTGGGCGTGGGAACAGAGTTCTTTTTGGTATGACCAGGAATGCGTAGATAAATTCTTCGTCCAGAATAAAGCGCTTGTAGATAAATATCTAAAAGAAATAACCGATACGGGCCCGAGGGTAGCCGGGTTTTCCGTGAATGCCGCCTCTAGATTAGCAAGCTTAAAAATAGCTGGGATGATAAAACAGATCGATAAAAACATAACAGTTGTTTTTGGGGGGCCGTTATTTTTCGAAGAAAAGTCCGTAAACCATATATTAGAAGAAGGCGCTGTTGATGTGGTTATCCGCCAAGAGGGGGAATTCGTGTTTACGGATTTAGCCCGTTTGATCGACAGGGGGATGGATATCGCTTCCTGCCCGGGTATCTATTTTAAAGATGGCGCTAGGATAATACATACCGGGCCGCGCGAGCCTATAGCTGATCTGGATACCCTGCCTTTTATGGATTTTACGGATCTGCCCTTAGCGGATTATGACGACACAAGGCACGTGCCTTTTATGGCCAGCCGCGGCTGTATACAAAGATGTGTTTTTTGCAGTTCGCGTGCTTTCTGGTCTGGATACCGGGCTATGAGCGGTGAAAGGGTATTCAAGGAAATAGAATCCCTGAAAAAACGCCTTGGGAAGGCCAATCCGGAATTGGCCCATGTTGATTTTTTGGATCTGATGTTTAACGGCAATATGAAGCACCTGGTTACATTTTGCGATCTACTGATAAAATCCGGATTAAAGATTTTTTGGACCGCAAACATGATCATACGCCCGGAAATGAGCCCTGAAGTGATTAAAAAAATGGCTGATTCCGGATGTGAGCACGTCATCTTTGGAATAGAATCGGGGTCACAGCGCGTGCTTGATCTAATGCGCAAAGCTTATCGCGTCGAGGATGCAGACAGGATAATAAGATCTATGCATGAGTCCGGGATAACGGTGACGGCGAATTTCATGTTTGGTTTCCCGGGGGAGAGAGAAGAGGATTTTCAAGAGACGCTGGATTTTATAAAAAGAAATCACGCGTATCTAAGCAGGGTTTATCCTTCCAGGACTTATTGTGCCATTGAGGAGTTCAGCTATTTATCCGGGCACCTGGAAGAATTTGATATTAAGAGTAACCCTCCCAACCATTTATACTGGGAGAGCGTTGATGGTAAAAATACGTATCCTGAAAGGTTAAAAAGATGCGAAGAATTTTGTAATTTAGCATCTTCTCTGGGCGTTGAAGTAGGCAGTGGTGTGCAGACTTCCGTAGAGCTTGACCGCTGGTTTAACCTGGGCGCTTATTATGAGTGTAAAGGGGATTTCCAGAAGGCGGTGGAATGTTTCTTGAAGTATCGCCAGCTTGACCCACGGAACGAAGCTATCCTGAATAAAATTATGCGCTATTCAGGCCAAAAGCAATCGAAGGAAAAAGAAAGGATCGGAGTTTAAATTGAGGCGTTTTACCTGGAATATACATTATGCCTGTAACTATCGTTGCCCTTATTGTTTCTTCGAGGGCAAATGGGTTGAATATGGCAAGAGGAACGTTTATCTTCCGGTAGCTGAGTGGATGAAATATTGGTATAGCGTTTATGGTAAATACGGCCGCTCTTATATGCTTATTACCGGAGGAGAGCCTTTTGCTTATCCGAATTTTATCGATTTGATAGAAGAGCTTTCCAGTATACATTATCCGATTAATATCTCAACTAACGCCTCAGGCGACCTGGAGTCTTTTGTAAAGAGAATAGACCCGCAGCGGGTTTCTCTTTCCGTAAGTTTCCAGCCGTATTTCGAAAACCTGGAAGCATTTCTGGAGAAAGTAAAATTTCTAAAAAAGCATAAATTCTCCGGTTGCATAAATTTTGTGGCTTACCCGCCGCTCTTGAAAGACTTAGATTATTATAAAGCAAAGTTTAATTCCATAGGAGAAAAATTAAAAGTTATACCTTTCTGGGGCAAGTTTGAAGGTAAAGAATATCCTTCCGCGTATACCCGTTCCGAAAAAGATGCAATAGGTATTGGCGATTCGTGGTTTAACAGCATTAGAAAAAAAGATTCTCTTTGCCCCGCGGGGCATCAGTCTGCGTTAGTCTTTCCGGACGGCAAAGTTGCCAGGTGCGGCCAGATAGGCGAGAAGATGCTTATAGGGGACTTTTTTGATCCGGAATTTAAGTTAATGGACGGGCAGTCGCCCTGCGATGCGGAATTCTGCCCTTGCGACGAAAATAAATTATTTGGTGAAGAAAAATAATATGGACTCTTCTTTCCCTAAGACTATATTCATCCAGGCTGCCGGGCCGTGCAATTCTGCCTGCGCTTTCTGCTCGCGAGGCAAAGATTACCAGGTGTTTGACCTTGCGGACCACCGCAGGCGTTTCGAGAATAATCTTTATCCCTATATTGCCAAAGCCGAAACCCTTGCCTTGACCGGCTCAGGAGAATTTTTATTATTACCTGAAGCAATCGATATCCTGGATTTTTTCGACAATACCTTTCCCGGTGTAGAAAAGTTTTTTGCTACTAATGGTTCGTCTCTGACACTCCCTATATGCGAAAAGATTGTCAATGGCAAGAGCAGGTATACGATCCATGTTTCTTTGCATGCAAGTAACCCGGTATTGCATAAGGCTATTACCCGCATGGATAATTTTCATAAGATATTAGAACAGGTCAATTATTTGATCCAATCGAGGAAGGATAATGCAAGGCCCCGGGTAAATTTGATTTTTGTGGCCACGACCTTAAACATCGATGATCTGCCCAATTTTGTCCGCCTGGCCAGTGATTTACATGCGGATAAAATAGTTTGTTATTATAATTATATCTATATCCCCGCGCAAAAATACCTTTCCTGCTTTTTTAAGCAGGAGTTAACGAATAAGATGTTTGATGAAGCAGAAGCTTTAGCGCATAAATTAAATATACAGCTAGGCCTGCCGCCCAGGTTCGGCCAGAAAAAATATCCTAAGGTGGATACCTGCCGGGAACCTTTTAATCAGATCATGCTTAATTCAGAAGGGCATATCCTACCTTGCGATGCCTCCGAAGACTGCCATGAAAAACTCTCGGATGGAAAAGATCTTATGGAGATCTGGAATAGCGAATATTATCAAAAGCTGAGGAGCTCGCTTGTTAACGGCACAGCTTCTTGTTTTGCGCATTGTTTAAGGGCTAATCCGGCTTGTGTGAATGATTTTAGCGCCCATGTCATACATAGAGGCAGTAATAAAGAAATAGATGTCTTATGGGGGGATAATTTCTAATGGCCGGGCAAAAAATAAAATTCTCCTGGGATATCCACTATAAGTGTAATTTTAGGTGCCCTTATTGCTGGTTTTATACGGAGTGGGAAAGGTTAGAAGGTCGCAATCTCTACCTTAAACCTGATGAATGGATGAGGCACTGGTCCAGGATTTACGATAAATACGGCGAGGTCAAGATAGATATCGTGGGCGGCGAGCCCTTTATATATCCAAATTTCATAGAATTGATAAAAAAGCTTTCTTCTCTTCATCAGGTAAAAATAACTACTAACCTTTCCGGGGATGTAGAGGCTTTTGCCAAAGAGATCGATCCGGGGAGAGTAGAACTGGATTTAAATTTCCATATCCTTTTTATAGGCCTGGAGACTGTCATAAAAAAGACGCTTATTTTGAAAAATGCCGGCTTTAAAGGAGGGGTTTGTTATCTGGCTTATCCGCCGCAGATGAAGGAAATAAAGTCACTCAGTGAACGATTCAATAAAGAAGGTATAAATTTCGCCTTGGCGGCTTTCTGGGGTAAATACGAGGGCAAAGATTACCCGCAAAGTTACAGCGAAGAAGAAAAAGAGATGATGCGGCCGTTTTTAGGGGATATAGACAGGGTCGCTTATCATTTAAACGCCGTCAGCCCTAAAGGCAAACTATGCAATGCCGGCTATCGCTATGCCTCGATCCAGGCAGATGGAAAAGTAGTAAGGTGCGGGCAATTACCTGACACGGTAATAGGCAATATTACCGATGACGGTTTTCAGCTTTTAAATGGCCCGGCTGGCTGCGAAGCGGATATCTGCCCCTGTAATGAGTATGACAATATCGTAGAAAATAAATAAATGGATAAAGTCTCTTTTAGCTGGAACCTGATAATGGAATGTAATTACCGCTGTCCCTATTGCTGGTTTTATGGGGATTGGCACCGGCAAAAGACAAAGAATAAATATCTTTCTCTCCGGGAATTAATGAAATACTGGGAAAATATACACAGGAATTATGGCAGCGCCCATATAGACATTTTAGGCGGGGAGCCTTTTCTTTATCCGGATTTTACAGAATTGATCAAAGAGCTGTCTTTGCTGCATACCGTGAATATCACCACTAATTTATCATGCAATATCGATGCCTTTGTCAAGGGGATCGATCCCGCTAGGGCCAGTATCTGCCCGACTTTCCACCCGGCTTTTGCTGACTTTGACGCTTTTCTGAAAAAAGCGCTGCTCTTAAAAGATCATAAATTCGGTAACCGCGTCGCCTATCTTGCCTATCCGCCCCAGATAAAACAAATAAATTATTACAAGGATAACTTTGCCAAAGAAGATCTATTTTTATCGCTAATGACCTTCTGGGGAAAATATAACGGTAAAGAATATCCGGCTGGCTATACAGCAGAGGAAAAAGAGACTATAGGGTTTTCTCTTGGCGACCGTGGCGGCGAGAAATTTCAGGTAACTCCCCGTAAAGTAAAAGGCATGTTATGCCATGCCGGAGAGAAATATGCCGCTATTTATTCCGACGGAACGGTTTTCAGGTGCGGCGGCAGTAAAGATTCCGAAGCGAAATCTATTATAGGTAATTTCTTTGACGAAAACTTCCGGTTACTAGATAAGCCTTTGCCCTGTGATTACGATTCTTGCCCTTGTAACGAATGGGCGTTTCTCGGGGCCAAGGAGGCTCCGGCATTGGCTGAAGTTAAAGAGCGCTCAGTTCCGCTGCCGCATGATCATAGTTCTACCCCTCCTTATAAAATACAATGGAACTGGGAAATAATACATAATTGTAATTACAAATGCAGTTATTGCCATTTTTGGAATAAAGGCTCTAAGGTCGATGTATGGGAGGTAGGCAGATGGAAAGAAAAATGGGAAGAAATATTTTCTCATTACGGCTGTTGCCATATACGTTTTTCGGGGGGAGAACCTACTATATACCCCGATTTTTTTAAACTTGTATCCGCGTTGATCAGCAGGCATACGGTAGATATAACTACCAATCTAAGTTTTGATATAGATGACCTGCTCGGAAGGATAAACCCTCCCGCGCTGGCAATCTCTCCCAGTTTCCATCCGGAATTTGACAAGATAGGCAATTACCTGCAGAAAATATCTATTTTGCGTAAGAATAATTTTTTTGTCGGAGGCATATCCTACGTCGCTTATCCGGAGCATTTACTGAAGATGGGCGAGATTATGAGGGCGGTAGAAGCGGATGGTATTGAGTTTAAGATAATCCCGTTTAACGGCGAATTTAAAGGCAGGCATTATCCTCAAGGATATACTTTGGAAGAAAAAACATTGCTTAGGGAGGCCGTGGATAGTTCTTTGTCCAGGGACTTGAATACCCGTTGGTTGAATTGGCACGTAAAAGAGGATGATGCCGGCGAAGATAAAAATAATACCGTAGCCGCTACTTCGCGCCTCTGCCGGATGGGGCAGATGTATGCCAAGATTTTTCCCGACGGTAAAGTAACCAGGTGTTGTTCTCCCCAAAGCGATATTCTAGGCAATATATTCAGCGATGATTTTAAGATCCTCGATGAAGAGAAGCCTTGTTATGTCGATAAATGCCCCTGTTTCAAGGGTATGTTTGTCGGCAAGGAAGATGACTGGTTGTCTTATTGGGGGAGCCCCCGGCACCCGGAATATAAAATATAGCCGCCAAAGAAAAATATTTAATAAAATTGATAATGGATAATAGAACTGAAGGCTACGGGTTAAAATTTACCAGGGATTCCGCTCCTTACCGGGTTTTTGCCACATGGAATATCCATTATGCCTGTAACTATAAATGCGCCTATTGCCATGCCCCCAAGACCGAGCATAAAGACGCCCGAAAAGCTCTTTATTTGACTAACAGCGAATGGTTGAAGATTTGGGAAAAAAATTACCAGAGGTACGGGACATGGGAAATCCTTATTAGCGGCGGGGAGCCTTTCACATATCCTGATTTTATGCAGCTATTTATTTCTTTATCGAGAATACATTTTGTCAGCGTCTGCACGAACCTTGAATGGGATGTAGCTTCTTTTGTAAAACAGGTGCGTCCGGACAGGGCAAAGATAGAGACCAGTTTCCATCCGGAATTTGCCGATTTGAATAAATTTACGAAGAAGTTACGCATATTAAAAGATAGCGGATTCCAGCCTACGGTCAATTTTGTCCCCTGGCCGCCGATACTTGGGATAATGCAGAGGGTAAAAGAAGCCGTCGATGCTGCGGGTTGCCAGTTGACATTGCAGCCTTTTAACGGCCAATTTGAAAACAGGTCTTATCCCGGAGGCTACACAGAAAAAGAGAGAGAATATTTTAAGATTTTTGATGATAATTGTAATCTGAATACGCTTGATTTTAAGACTACCGATAAATCCGTTTCTACGCAAGGCAAGCTCTGCCGGATGGGGCAGAATTACGCCTATATTTATCCGGATGGGCATGCCGGCAGATGCTGTAAAGACCACACTATCTCATTAGGTAATATTATAGATGGTTCCTTCAGCCTGTTAGAGGAGCCTGCTGTTTGTAATGCCAAAGAATGTAACTGCTGGAGGTGTATGCTGGCAGGCAAAGAAGATTTTTGGCAGCAGCACTGGGGCAGGCCCGATATATCTAAAATTGCCATGGGGCAGCATAAGCCTGATAACGATAAGGCAGCTTTTAATATAGCGCTTATCCAGGCACCTGTCTGGGGCATTTATGAAGCGCCGGTAGGATTAGCGCAGATTTCAAGCTGCTTAAAGAAAGATTCTTACCGGGTTTCTGTATTCGATTTGAACATAGAACTTTATAGCAGGCATAAAGAGGAATATAAGACTGCCTGGGCGATAGAGCAGAGTGAATTTTGGACGAGCGAGCCCAACGTCAAGAAATTTTTTGGCGATCACAATGGGCTGGTCATGGAATATTTGGATAAGATCGCAGCCGCTAACCCGGCGTTAATAGGTTTTTCGGTCAATGTATGTTCCCTGCCTGCCAGCATAGAGCTGGCGAAGATGCTTAAAAAAATGATCCCCGATGTAAAGATAGCTTTCGGCGGGCCGATGTTTTTTGTGGCTTCGGATTTTTCCGAAGTATTGAAGTATGATTGTATAGATATAGTAGTTACAGGAGAAGCCGAAGAGACTTTCCTTGAGCTGGCCGCATTTTTACGCGAAAGAAAGGATCTGATCTCTTGCAAAGGAATTTATTTTAAAAAAGATGCCAAAGTGATTAAGACTGAAGCGCGCCCGCCGATAAAGGACCTCGATGAATTGCCCTTTTTGGATCTAGAGTCTTTTCCTCTGGAGAAATACAATCCTCCCGGCCATCTGGGAAAACATATTTCCCTGATGACCAGCCGCGGCTGCGTCCTTAATTGCGCTTACTGCGGCCCCAGGGCATACTGGAAGGGGTTTCGTTTTACAAGCGGCGCCAGGATTTATGATGAAATAAAATACCATCTGCAAAATAACCCCGATATAGAGCACGTGGAGTTTTTAGACCTGGAGTTAAACGGCAATATAAAAGCATTAAACGATTTTTGTGATTTGATGATTGCCGATCCGCCTAAGGCAGGTTTAAAGTGGCATGCCAATATCGTTATCAGGCCTGAAATGGATTGCCAATTATTATCTAAGATGAGGCGCGCCGGCTGCCATCATATTTCCATAGGTATCGAGACGGGATCGCAGAAGATCCTCGATCTGATGAAAAAGAGATACCGCATAGAAGATGCACAAGCCGTGTTGAAATATGCCCATGAGGCAGGGATACATGTGACCACAAACTTTATGTTCGGTTTTCCGCAGGAGACGGAAGATGATTTTAAGTTAACCCTTGAATTCCTAAGGCGCAACAGCAATGTTATAGGGACTGTGTATCCCAGCCGTTCATTTTTTACCATAGAGCCCTTTAGTTACGTTGCCGAGCATATGGAGGAATTTGGGATCATAGGTAACCAGCATAATAACCTTTATTGGGAATCTAAAGACGGACAGAATAATTATCTTGAGCGCTTAAGGCGCTGCGAAGAGTTCTCCAGGCTGGCGCTGGAACTTAAAGTGCCCATAGGTTTGGGGCTGCAGACATCCATTGAATTAGACCGCTATTATAATCTGGGTTCTTATTACGAGTCTAAAAAAGACCTCCAAAAGGCCGGGAGCTTCTTTAAGGAATATCTTAAGCTCGATCCTAAAAATACCGTTATCAATAAAAAACTCAGCGAACTCGAATTGGTGGACGACGACGGGCAGAATTATACAGGCGTCCATCACGGCAATGGCCAGGTTTCCTTTAATTGGGATATAACTTCGATATGCAATTACCGCTGCCCTTATTGCTGGTTTTACGGTAAATGGGTCGAGATGAAAAAGGACAATATTAATATTCCTATTCCTAAACTGCAGGATTTTTGGGGCCGCATCTATGATAGCTACGGGCCGGTTAAAATTTCCATAACCGGCGGCGAACCGTTCTTATACCCTGATTTTGTTGAGTTGATAAATTCCATATCAAAATGGCATAAGATAGACGTGGTTACTAATCTTTCCTGGCCGGTGGCCAGCGTCATTGACGAGATACGGCCGGAGAATATCAGGATCCATCCTTCCTTTCATTTATTTTTTTCTGAATTTGGCGATTTTGTCGAAAAAGTCATATGTTTAAGAAAGAAAGGGATAGCGGATAATCCTTCGTTTGTGGCATGGCCTGCGCAGGTTGCCAGCGTTAAGCATTACGCAAAAAAATTTAAAGAATACGGCATAACTATGTTTGCGCAGCCGTTCTTCGGCGAATATAAGGGAGCCTACTACCCCGACGGTTATTCCGATAGCCAACGTAAAGCAATAGCGCCGTATCTGGGAGAAAGAGGAGGAGAGGTATTCCATACGACGGTCCGTAATACCAAGGGTAAATTATGCCATGCCGGATGCCTATACGGCGTGATCCATCCGGACGGGACGGTTTTAAGATGCGGCGGGATAAAATCCCGGGATGCGCAAGTCGGTAATATACTTGATAAGGATTTTAAGCTTTTTAACCAGGCCTATCCCTGCACTTCAGAGGTCTGCCCCTGTAATGAGTGGGTATTTTTATTGAAAGATAAATGAGTAAAGTTTTGCGAAAAATAGGCAGATTTTTTATAGAGTTGAAGCCGGAGAACCAGGAGCGGCTGCAGCAATCTATTTTATTGGTAGACGGGAGTTTTATCTTGCCGCATAATCTTGCCTTGATTATAAGGAACGCCAGAAATAAATTCAGGAATGCGCACTTTAGCGTATTGACTTTCCAGGACAAGGAAGAATTCCTCAGGGATAATTTTCCGGATATCGAGATAATCATACCCGCCGCAAGGCTGAAGAATGACAGGCATAGGTTAGGCATACAATTATTGTCCCTGTTATTTACGAAAAAGTTCAGATTTATTATATTGTCTTCGCTGGATATCCCGTCTACATTAGCTTCTTTATTATTCGCAAACTGCCCTGTTTTTCTGCATAACAGGTGGATAGAGTGGCATAGATTAAGGCAGAGGACGTTATCGGATATTTTTCTCGGAAGAAAGAGCGCGGATGCGAAACGAAATGACATACGCAAGGGGATAAAAGGGTTTATCAAATCTATAGGAAGATTTTTTATAATCCTGACGGAACTGGACGGAAAAAGCATTACCTCGAATATTCTAATAGAGGATAACGGATATACCGAAACCGGGTATATCATAACCGCAGTCCGTAGCGCCAGGGAGATTTTTATAAACCCCGATATAACGATATTGGCTTTCCGTTCCCGCAGGGAGGATATTGTAAATAATTTTCCGGATATAAAATTAATTACCGTAAGGGAAGGCGGAAATAAGTATAAATTGGCTATGGAGATGTTCCGGGCGCGTAACCGGAAATTCAATTATGTGATCCTTACTACTCTGGATATTTCGCCCATACTGGCTTCTTTTCTTTTTATGAGGGCAAAAGTTTTACTTTACAACAGGTGGCATGAGTGGTGGAGCCTGCATTTCAGGAACCTGTTCGGTTATTTTACCTGCTTTTTGGTTTTACTGGTTAAGGTACCGGTATTTATATATTTGTTTATCGTATCCGGCATTATTTTATTGAGGACTAACCTAAGATTAAGTTTTAAAAGATCATAAGGAAACAGAAAATGAAACCAGATATAAAAAACTTCGATGTCCGACAATTCAGTTCGGATAAGATCCTGAAGCATTTAGACAGGGTAAATGAATGGCTGGGAGGGGCTAACCCCGCGCCCATAACCGTTGAATTAGATATGACTAACAGGTGTAACCATAAATGCCCGCAATGCGTGGTAAATTATTTCAGGGTTGCCGATAACGGTTCGCTTTCAAAAAACCTGGCCAGGGATATTGTTTTACAGTTGGCAAAAAATAAAGTCAGGGGGTTGATATTCACGGGGGGAGGCGAGCCTCTCTGTAATCCTTACACTTTAGAAACGGTTGAGTTGGCAAAAGCCAAAGGCCTGGATTTAGGGTTTATTACCAATGGTTCGCTTTTTAATGAGAAGTCAATAAAGACAGTATTAAAAAATTGCACGTGGCTGCGGGTTTCTTTGGATGCCGCCTCAGCGAAAGTATTCATGGCCAGCCACGGCCTGGAGGGTAATGAGTTTGAGAGGGTTATCGATAATATCCGCTTATTGGCCAGCGCTAAACAAAAACTAAAGAGTAAATGCGTTATCGGGTTAGGGTTCCTGACAAGTGACGCCACTATTTCGGATATGGTAAGAGCATCAGCGTTAGCTAAAAAGCTAAAGGTTGATTATTTGCAGTTCCGGCCGATGCAGATCCATAATGGCGGTAAATTCGGGTATCATTGGACCGATGTCCAGGATGAAATAGCCGAATGTTTAAAGTATTCGGGGAAGGGGTTCCAGGTATTGTATTCCAAGCATAAATATGAGATGGCGCACGATTCCAGGTTCGGCAGATATTACCAGAAATGCTACGGCCAGCAATTTGCTACTGTGATTTCCGCCTCGGCTAAAATGTATATATGTTGCCATACCCGCGGCTATGAAAAATATTGCATCGGAGACCTGAAGAAACAAAGTTTTAAAGAGATCTGGGATTCTAAAAAACGCAAACTTGTCATAGAGAAGATCGATTTCCGTGATTGCATACCTTTATGCAGGGATAATACTTTTAACCAGATACTCTGGAATATTAAACAACCCCGCGAGCACATTAATTTTTTATAGGCCAGGATTATGGATATCTCTGTCGTGATACCGGTTAAAAATGGGCAAAAATACCTGGACGCGGTATTGAAGGCGGTATTTGCCCAGGAGATTGGTGCTTCTTTTGAAGTGATCGTGGTTGATTCCGGCTCCCGGGATAATACCCTGGATATTGTAAGTCGTTATCCCGTGAGGCTCTACCAGATACCCGAGGCAGAATTTAACCATGGCCTTACGCGTAATTTAGGAATATCTAAGGCGGAAGGTAGATTTATAATTCTATTGACCCAGGATGCTGTTCCCTATGATGATCAATGGATGAGGGGGCTGGCGGACAATTTTAAAAATGATGATCATCTGGCTGGGGTTTATTCAAGGCAGCTTCCCCATCAAGATTCTGGCGCGTTGACGAAGTTTTTGGTGCAAAGATTTTTTACATCAGAAACAGAGAGAAGAGAAAGCCGGATAGCTAGAGCCGAAGATTACAGTAGATTGACTCCGCGCCAGAAGCATAGGTTTTGCAACTTTGATAATGTTTCTTCATGCATACGTAAAAGTATATGGCAGAAGATTCCTTTTGCTAAGACGGATTTTGGCGAAGACTTGGAGTGGTCAAAGAAAGTCCTTGAGGCAGGATACGGGATTGTTTATGACCCGGAGTCTAAAGTTTGCCATGCGCATGATTTTTCATTCCCGGGTTGGTATAGGCGTAACCTGATAAATCATAAAAAATTACATTCCCTCTTCGGAGTAAAAAATTAGGAATGATCCTATGAAGATACTTCAGGTAGTGCATAATCATCCTTTCTCTGCCCAGGCCGGGACAGAGCTCTATACTCGAGAGCTCTCCCTGGAATTATCCCGTAAGCATGAAGTCTCCATATTCTGCAGGGCCTCTGATCCACGCCAGAAAGATTACGAGATCACAAAAAAGAATTACGGCCGGATTGCGGTTCATTCGATCAATAATACCTTAAGGGATTGTAATTCATTCGAAATGTTATATG
>JALOCE010000167.1 GCA_023227925.1 Candidatus Omnitrophota bacterium | reverse complement strand
TAAAATATACCTATGCGTGTTTCGGTATTGAATCAAAAGCAGGTTATTTATGCTGGTAATGTAAAAGAGGCAGTGCTTCCCGGCGAGGATGGCGAGTTTTCGGTGCTGGATTTCCATCAGCCGTTTTTATACCGTTTAAGAAGCGGCTTTATTTTCCTTAAAGGGATACATAAAGAGAATGAAGAAGCCGCAGATTCAAAAGAGGTTAAAACAGAGAACCGCATCCGGATAAAAGACGGGGTAGCCAGGATGTTAGGGAATGAACTGGTCATATGCATAACCTAACTATAGTTCTGATCATGTTTTTAAGCACATTAGGCCCGGCGGCGATCATCGGCCTGGTGGGCTATATTGCAGTAAAGGCAGTAGGCAGGAACCCTTCCGCAGCTCCGAGAATCCTGGTTTCGATGATCATCACTTTTCTTTTCGCAGAGGCTATCGCGATATTGGCGATATTGGCGATTTTCAATTTATTTAAATAATGCTCATCCAATTAATTGTAATACAGATACTCACCTTTCTCGGGTTGATCTTCGGCCTGAAGTTTTTATTTTCCCGCCATCTTAATTCCGCGATCAAAAGATTAAACGAACTGCAGGAAGAGGCGCTGGTAAAAGAAGCAGAGGTAAGAAAAGAATTGGAACGCGCCCAAGAGGAGCGCGCTGCAGAGGTAGAAAAAGGCAAAGAGGAAGCCAGGCGCATCGTCGAGGAAGCTAAAAAAGAAGCGGAGGGCTTGCGTTTAAAGATAGAGACAGACGCGAAATCAGAGAGCAATAAGATCGTTGAATTCGGGCAGGGAGAGTTGGAAAAATTAAAAGAGAATCTCCTGCAGAATGTCAATGAACAGGCTTTGAATCTCGCGATAGAGCTTATAAACTACGCATTTACCCAGAAGGGCAAAGTCGACCTGCAGCATGAATTGATGCAGGAACTTATTTCAGAGATAGGGTCTTTGGCTAAGGAAAAATTCAGCATCACGCCCACCAGTAAATTTAAAATAATCTCCAGCGTCAAATTAAGCAGCGAAGAGAAGAAGCATGTGGAAAATATCCTTTCCGAAAAGGTGGGCCGCCAGGTTTCATTAGAAGAGGAAATAGACCCCGGGTTGATTACCGGATTTATTATCCAGATAGATGAATTGGTGATCGACGGAAGCCTGAAAAATAAACTTAACAAGCTTATTCCTTACCTAAAAAATAAATAATATGCAGAGTAGATTAGAAAATTTCAAGCTGCCTACTTTAGATATCAAGGAAGTAGGCACAGTCAAGGAAGTCAAATACGGGATAGTCAAAGTCGACGGGCTTCCATCCTGCGTCTACGGGCAATTAGTGCAGTTTGGCACCGGCACCAAAGGTATAGTCATTGGTTTTAACATAAAAGAAGTCGTGGTCATTGCCTTAAGCGGGGAGAGTAAAATTTCCGTCGGTGACTCGGCAAGCTCATTGGCAGAGCTGGTAAATATCCCGGTAGGAGAAGAATTTTTGGGCAGGATAGTCAATAGCCTTGGCGAGCCCATCGACGGTAAAAAAAATATCACTGCCGCCAGTTTCTTTCCTGTTTTTAACGAGGCGCCGGGCGTTATCGAAAGAGAGCCTATCTCGGAAGCGTTGCGGACAGGCATTAAGATCTTAGACCTGGTCATCCCCATCGGCAAAGGCCAGAGAGAGTTGATCATCGGCGACCGCCAGACGGGAAAGTCCACCATCGCCCTGGATACTATTATTAACCAGAAAGATAAGGATGTCGTCTGTATTTATTGCTGGGTGGGCGGGCCGCAGGTGGCCTTAAAGAAAATCTTAGCTACTTTAGAAGAAAAAGAAGCCCTTGCTTATACGATCGTGGTTGTTTCTTCCGCGGATACTTCGGCAGCGGAGCAATACCTTGCCCCTTATGCCGCCGCTACATTAGGCGAGTATTTTATGTCGCGAGGGCAGGATGTCCTGGTAGCATTTGACGATCTGACAAAGCATGCCTGGATATACCGCCAGATCTCACTGTTGTTGGAGCGCTCTCCCGGCAGAGAGGCGTATCCCGGGGATATTTTTTACCTGCATTCGCAATTGATGGAACGCGCGGGGCAATTGCACAGGAACAAAGGGCATGGTTCGATGACGTTTTTGCCTATCGTCGAAACTCTGCAGGGCGATATCACCGGTTATGTGCAGTCTAACCTTATCTCGATGACCGACGGGCAGATCTATATAAGCGGCGGTTTATTCCGCGAAGGTTTTAAGCCTGCGGTCGACTTAGGCCTTTCTGTTTCGCGTATCGGCAGCCGGGTCCAGTGCCCGGCGTTACGTGAAGTAAGCGAAGGCCTGCGCGCGGAATATATTTCATACCGCGAGATGCTGCGTCTGACAAAGCTGCGCACGAGGCTCTCCACGGAAGCGGTAGAGAAGATGCGCCGCGGCGAGGTGTTATGGGAAATATTGATGCAGCCGAATAACCAGCCTCTTTCCCTGGAAGAAGAAATAATTATTTTTTATGCTTTTAAACGCAGGATACTGGAAGTATTGCCGCCCCCGGCCTTAAAAAAATTTATCGATGATTTTTACGGTTATCTTTGCAAGAAAGACGCTCCTCTGATCAAAAATCTCAAGGAGACAGGAGAGCTAAACGCAGATGCGAAGGCGCAGTTAAATAAGATCCTCGTGGAATTTTTCAGGGGGATCAAGGCAGAGGAAGACAAAACGCATAAGGAAGTATGATCGCCTTACCCAGCTTGAAGCAGGACCTGGAATTCAGCAATAACCTAAGCGAGATCATCGATGTTTTGAAGGTATCCGCGTTGATACAGTTCCGCTCGTTCCAGCTGAAAGAAAAGCCTAATAAGAATTTCCTGCGGCAACTGGATTTAGACCTTAGCTTATTGATAGATAGCGGCATCAAACATCCTTATCTATCGGGCAGGCAGAGCCTCCCGACGGCAATAGTAGTTGTCGCCTCGGATGAAGGATTTGCCGGCGAGTTAAATACGCTCCTGGTAAATGCGGGGGTGGACCTGCGTAAAAATATAGGAGACGAGATCATTATCCTGGGGGAGAGGGGCGCGCGTTACCTGGAAGAAATGAAAGTAGG
>JALOCE010000032.1 GCA_023227925.1 Candidatus Omnitrophota bacterium | reverse complement strand
CCTGGTCCTGCCTGCGCAGCCGGACATACGGAATAATAATATTGAATTCGTCTTTGCCGCGTAAAGCAATTACCATGCCTAAATAACAAAATACCAAAGTCAGCGTGACCCTGATAATAGCTAAGGTAGCAGGCTCAATAGGCGCCAGGCTGAAAGCATCGCTGATCAATTTTGACATGATCAAACCCAATATCAGGCCGAATACCGCACTGGAGAGCCCTCTCATCGATACCTTACGCATCCCTGCTTCCAGGGCTATAATGACAAGCGATATCGCAAACCCCAAGGCAATACCCAAAAGAGCCTGATTACTTGATTCCAAGGTCGTGTAACCGATAACCGTACTGATAAGAACAAAAAGAATACGTAATGATAATAAATTCATTTTTTATCCCCCTTTAGCTGTGCAGGCAGGCTTAATGCTATATCCAGCGTCTCTTTTAATGTCGAGACCGGCATCAATTCTATCGAATCTTTTTTATATTCTAAATTTTTAAAATTATTCTTCGGTAATATGCAATGCTTAAATCCCAGCTTTGCCGCCTCGTTTATACGCAAACCAACCTGCGTTATACTCCTGATCTCGCCTGCCAGGCCTACCTCTCCTAAAACTACTGTCTCAGGGATCACCATATGCTCGCGGAAAGCAGAAGCAACTGCCACTGCGGCCGCTAAATCTGCTGCCGGGTCTTCTATTTTTATGCCGCCGGCAACATTTAAAAAGACATCCTCTGTCTCCAGGTGCAACCCCATCCTTTTTTCTAAAACCGCGATCAATAAGCCCAGGCGATTAAAATCAAAACCCTGCGCGCGGCGGCGGGCATAGCCAAAACTCGACCTGCTGACCAGAGATTGGATCTCTACCAAGAGCGGGCGCGTGCCTTCCAGTATCGGCACGACTACCGACCCCGAAACATCCTTCGGCCTCTCTGATAAGAATATCTCCGAAGGATTCTTGACCTCATGCAGGCCGTCTGCCGCCATTTCAAAAACGCCGATTTCATTAGTCGAGCCGAACCTGTTCTTTACCGCGCGTAAAATCCGATAAATCGAGAACCTGTCGCCTTCAAAATAAAGCACCGTATCCACGATATGCTCTAAGACCCTGGGGCCCGCAAGGGTGCCTTCCTTAGTCACGTGGCCGATAATAAAAATAGAGACGCCGGAAGTCTTGGCTAACTGGGTGAGCAGCCCGGCGCACTCCCTTACCTGGCTGACACTACCGGCTGAAGAACTTATCTCCGGTGAAAAAAGTACTTGTATGGAATCGATAATCACGACGTCGGGATTGACCTTCCTTATATACTCGATGATCAAAGAAAGATCCGTTTGATTTACGATGTATAAATTCCCCGCGTCTGCCTGGCCCAGGCGCTTGGCCCTTAATTTTGTCTGGGATACGGATTCTTCGCCGCTGACATAAAGAACGGTCTTATTTATTTTAGTCAGCTGGTTAGAAACCTGTAATGAGATCGTAGACTTTCCGACCCCGGGATCTCCTCCGATCAAGATTACCGAACCGGCCACTATCCCTCCGCCCAGTATCCGATCTAATTCCAATATCCCTGTTTTAACCCTGGCAGCCTCTTTGAATTCTACATCCTTTAAGAGCACCGGCTCGTCTTTATATAAAGAGACCCTCTCTTTTGCTCTTGCTACAGGTGTAGTATAATCCTCTTCTACAAAAGAATTCCAGCTATTACAATCAGGGCATTTCCCCAGCCACTTTGGCGATTGATAACCGCAGCTCTGACAGCTGAATACTGTTTTGGTCTTCATTTCCTATCTTTTTTTTCTTTTATATTTATATTTGTCTTTGGCTCTGTCTTCTTATCTTCTTTTTTCTCTTTTGTCTTAATAAAGAGCTTCCAGGGATACTTTTTTATATCAGAGGTGAATTCTTCTAAATTGTTATATATGGAATCGTCAAAAATAAGCTTGCCTATTGTACCTTCTTTGTTTTTTATCTTTATAATGCATTCATTCATATTATCCACAACGCCTTTGGCAAGCCGGACCATCTCATGCATCGGAAGCGGATCGACGCCGGTCATTTTTTCATGCGCTGCCATACAGTTAAGATAGTCTTTACCGGGCATGATCTCGACATACTTCTCGCCTAATAATCCTAAAGTATTTATCCAGATAGTGGAATCGCGGGGGATTTGCACCTCGCTTCTTACCCATACCACTACCTCTACCTTGCTCCTTTTTTCTTCGGGGACTAAAAATAAATGTATGCGCTTAACTTCTCCGGAGTCAAAACCGGCAAACCTGACCGGGGCCCCTATTTTTACGCCGTTAACAAAATTATAAATGAAACTTACCTCATAGCCTTTTGTCAGGGTCCTGAATTTACCTATGGATAAAACAAATACTGCTAAAATTACCATGCCGAAAAAAGCAAAGATCCCGACTTTTAACTCTAGCCTTGTTTTACCAAATGTCATTTTACGCTCCTTTGAATTGTTCTATTTAAACTTAAGAGTCTTCTCTTAAATTTTCTGTTATCGGCCCTTTGGAGAGCGCGTTTATAAACTGATATACCACCGGATGCTGGGTATTCTGGACTTCCTGGGGTGTACCTTCAAAGATAATCTTACCCTGATAAAGCATGGCGATCCTATCCGCGACCTTATAGGCGCTCTTCATATCATGGGTCACCACAATGGAAGTGACTTTTATTTTATCATGCAGGCTGCGGATAAGTTCATTGATACTATCCGCGGTAATAGGATCTACGCCCGTTGTCGGCTCATCGTAAAGTATAATTTTCGGCTTGATACAAAGCGCCCGCGCTAATGAAACGCGCTTCTTCATCCCGCCGCTTAATTCCGAAGGCATGAGATTTCCGATGCCGGATAAACCCACCATAGATAAAGACTCTTCTACTCTTTCTGCTAATTCTTTCGAGCTGATATGGGAATGTTCTATCAAGCCGAAACCTACATTTTCCCCTACGGTCAGGGAATCAAAGAGCGCTCCGCCCTGAAAAACCAAACCTAATTCCAGGCGCAAGATGCCTAATTCCCTGTCATTAAGCTTGCTGACATCCTTGCCGTCTACAATGACCTCGCCGCTATCCCCTCTTAATATGCCCACGATATGTTTTAAAAGTACGCTCTTCCCGCATCCGGAGCGGCCGATGATCACGCAGGTCACTCCCTCCTTTATCGTAAGGCTTAACCCGTCGAGGACTGTCTTGCCGCCTAAATTCTTATGCAGGTCTTTGATATGTATCATGGGAAAATAAAGTAAAATAATGCCGTGAAGAAACAGTCGGCAATGATAATCATAATAAAAGTTTTCACCACAGCGCGGGTAGTTGCCTGGCCTACCCCTTCTGCCCCGCCTTGCACATTAAAACCTTCATAGCAGCTGACCAACGCGATGATCATACCGAAGAATATGGTCTTAAAGAGCCCGGTAAATATATCTTTAAATAACAGGGAATCAAACATAACCTGCCAATACATGCTGGAAGAGATACCAAGTTTATTGACGCAGATAAGATAGCTTCCGAATATACCGACGGCATCGGCATATAATGTCAATAACGGCATTACTATCATTAAAGCCAAAAAGCGCGGTACGACCAGATATTTTATCGGGTTAGTGGCGAATGCTTCGAGCGCGTCTATCTGTTCGGTGACCTGCATCGTGCCCAACTCCGCGGTATTAGCTGCGCCCACCCGTCCTGCGACGATCAGCGCGGTAATCACCGGCCCGAGTTCTCTTACGAGAGAAAGTGCCACGAGGCTGGCAATATAAATCTCCGAGCCGATACGCTGCATAAAATAGGCGATCTGCAGGGCAAAGATAAAACCGATGAACAAAGATACCAGAGAAACTATAGGAAGGCTGTCGTAGCCGCTCTTTTTTATCTGTTCGATTACGCGTATCCCTTTAAAGGGGGGCGCAAAAGATAAACGTAAGGTATGGAAGGTTAAATTGACTAACCCGCCTAAAAAATATAAAAAATCGTGCACCCGGCGGCCAAAAATAGTAAAAAAGTTTTTTGTCATGATTCGAAAATCAGCTCTTCATTCTTACGCGTTACCTTCACCTGTGAGTCCTGCTTGAATTTCTTTGAAATGATCTCTGAAGCTAACGGGTCTTCCAGGAACCTCTGGATAGTCCTCTTCAGGGGCCTTGCGCCAAATACAGGATCAAAACCTTTCTCGATCAAAAAGTCCTTCGCCTCCTGCGAGATCTCCAAGGATATGCCCTGTTCTTTCAGCCTTTCCGTCACATAACCTATTTCGATCTCAACTATGCGCTGCAGGTCTTCCCTAAGTAAGCTGCGGAAGACTATAATATCATCTACGCGGTTTAAAAACTCCGGTTTAAATGTCCGCTTTACTTCATCCAGTAATTTATCCTTCATCTCCTGGTAAGTAACTTCTTCTTTCTGCGTCTTGAATCCCAGAGAGCCGCTCTTGCGGATCAATTCAGCGCCTACATTGGAAGTCATAATCATCACGGTATTCCGGAAGTCCACTTTTCTGCCGAAACTATCCGTCAAGCGCCCGTCTTCAAATACCTGCAGAAGCAGATTGAATACATCCGGGTGCGCCTTCTCGATCTCATCCAAAAGTATTACTGAATAAGGGCGGCGCCTGACTCTTTCGGTTAATTGCCCGCCTTCTTCATAACCTACATATCCGGGTGGTGCGCCGATAAGCCGCGAGACATTAAATTTCTCCATGTATTCCGACATATCTAACTGCAGAAGCGCGTTTTCGTCTCCGAACATAAATTCTGCCAATGCGCGCGCAAGAAGTGTTTTCCCTACGCCTGTCGGCCCTAAAAATATAAAGGAACCGATAGGCCTTTTAGGATCTTTGATCCCCGCTCTTGAGCGGCGCACCGCATGCGCGATAGCGGATATGGCCTCGTTCTGGCCGATCACACGCTGATGCAGGTCTTCTTCTATTTTTAATAATTTCTCGCTCTCTTTTTCTTCCAGCCGGAATATTGGGATACCTGTCCATTGC
The DNA here is from genome assembly GCA_023227925.1 of Candidatus Omnitrophota bacterium. Taxonomy (GTDB): domain Bacteria; phylum Omnitrophota; class Gorgyraeia; order Gygaellales; family Profunditerraquicolaceae; genus JALOCE01. Next base: position 12,016 of record JALOCE010000032.1, on the reverse strand, counting down.
GCGACGATCTTGGCAATGTCTTCATCGTTGACTTCCGGGCGCATTTTATCTTTGGCCTGCGACCATTCGCGGTTGAGCTGCTCCAATTCCTGGCGCGCCTGCCTCTCCTGGTCTCTTAGGCCGGCGGCTTTTTCAAAATCCTGGGATTTGATAAAAGATTCCTTTTCCTTCCTGATCGATTCTACTTTCTCTTCCAATTTTTTAATATCAGGCGGAACGATCAAAACAGTAAGCCTGGCATGCGAGCCTGCTTCGTCGATAAGATCGATAGCTTTGTCCGGAAGGAACCTTCCGGAAATATAGCGGTCGGATAATTTTGCCGCTGCCTCTAATGCTTCGTCTTTAAAGGTTACGCGGTGGTGCGCTTCGTATCTATCGCGCAGGCCTTTGAGTATTTCTATGGTCTGGACAACTGAAGGCGGCTCTACCATGATCGTCTGGAACCTGCGTTCAAGCGCGGCGTCCTTCTCAATATATTTCCTGTATTCATCCATAGTAGTCGCGCCGATGCACTGCATCTCTCCGCGCGAAAGAGAAGGCTTTAAAATATTTGAGGCGTCGATTGCCCCTTCTGCCGCGCCTGCGCCCACCAGCGTATGCAACTCATCGATAAAAATAATCACATCCTGCGAGCGCTTGATCTCTTCCATTACCGCTTTGATCCTTTCTTCAAATTGCCCGCGGTATTTTGTCCCGGCGATCATTAACGCCAGATCCAAGACTACGAGGCGCTTGCCTCTTAAAACTTCGGGGACGTTGCCCGCAACGATCTGTTGCGCTAAACCTTCTACGATAGCAGTCTTTCCTACTCCTGCCTCGCCTAATAAAACCGGATTATTTTTGGTGCGCCGGCTCAATATCTGGATTACCCGCTCTATCTCCTGGACCCTGTCAATGACCGGATCAAGTTTATTCTCTTTGGCTAATGCCGTCAGGTCACGGCCAAAAGCATCCAGCGCCGGAGTCTTTGTCTTCGCCTGCTGCGCCTGGCCGAAGCCCGGCAATACCGAACCCAAAAGCTCCATCACTTCATTTCTTACTGTATTTAAATCAAGGCCAAGATTTAATAATACCTGCGAAGCCACTCCCTCGCCTTCACGGATAAGGCCCAATAAAAGATGTTCTGTGCCGATATAATTGTGGCCCAAGGAACGCGCCTCTTCAGCTGCCAGTTCCAGGGCTTTTTTAGCGCGGGGGGTAAAGGGTATGTCGCCGATAATCTGGGTAGTCGGCCCCGGCTGCACTAATTTCTCTATCTCTAAACGTATATTTTCTAAAGAGAGCCCCAGTTTTTGCAGCACCGTCGCCGCCACTCCCTCGCCCTCGCGGATAAGGCCTAAAAGTATGTGTTCGGTCCCGATATAATCATGATTAAAACGCCTTGCTTCTTCTTTGGCTAATATGACCACTTTCCTTGCTCTTTCAGTGAAACGATTAAACATGGATACTACCTCCCGTTAGCAGCTTTTAATTTGTTCCTGATAGTCTCGGCCCTTTTTGCATCTCTTTCTTCCGAAGAAAGTTTTTTGTTTTCTATTTTCTGCAGATGCGCCGGCTGCGTAATGATAAACAATTCATTCACGCTGCGGCGGCTGATATCTTTGATCATGCCTAAATCACAGCCCAGCCTCACCATAGACAAAAGCTCGATGGTCTCCTGGCTGGAAATAATATGCGCGCTCTTTAAAATCCCGAAACTGCGGTCGATGCGGTCTTCCAGCACTGCCCTGTTACGGGAAAGCATTAACTCCCTGGCCTGGCTCTCCTGTTCGATGATCTGCCTGATCAATCCGTTTATCTTATCAATGATCTCTTCCTCGCTATGCCCCATCGAAAGCTGATTGGATATCTGGAATAAATTCCCGCTTGCCTGCGTTCCCTCGCCGTAAAGGCCGCGCGTGGTAAAACTGAGCTTCGCAATCGCAGCCAGGATCCTGTCGATCTGGCGGGTCATCACCAAAACAGGCAGATGTAACATCACCGAACCACGCATGCCCGTGCCGGTATTCGTCGGGCAGGCTGTCAGATACCCCCACTCCCGCGAAAACGCAAAAGGCAGGTCCTTGGAAAGCGCATCGTCTATCTTATTAATGATGTTGTAGGCCTCGAAAAGATTGAAACCCGACTGCATCACCTGGCAGCGGATATGATCTTCTTCATTGACCATTATCGATATGATCTCTTCATCGTCGATGATCACCGCCCTGCTGTCTGATTTCTGCGCATGCTCCAGGGACATCAGGTGCCTCTCGACTAAAAACTGTTTATCTACAGCGTCTAATTCCGCCAGTTTAAAAAGCGTTGCGTTCTTTAAATATTCGCTGCCGGCTTTCTTCTCTTCGATTATTTTAAGCACCTGCTCACACTGCTTCTTATTCGCCCAGTGCGGGAAAGCGACTTTATCCAAGTTCCTGGCTAAACGCACGCGGCTGGAGATAACAATATCCGAATTAGGGCCGGTGCCTTTAAGCCATTCGCTGCCATGATTCAGGAGGTCATTTAATTTCATGCTTGTTTATCTTTGTCAGTGCCGTTTTGTTGTTCTTTCTTCTCTAATTCTTTTATCTGATCGCGAAGCCTGGCTGCTTCTTCAAAAGCCTCATCCTGCACTGCCTTCGCAAGCTTCTCGCGCAATTCATCCATATTCGGCGTCGACTTCTTTTTTGGTAAAGGCTTCTTCTCAAGATTAATCGGCGACTTGCCGAAATGCATGCATGAGCCGTGGATCTTCTTTAAAAGAGGCCCGAGGTATTTTTTGAAAGTGGTATAGCAATCGCCGCAGCCAAGCCTGCCTATCTTTCTGAAATCCGTGTAAGTAAGACCGCAAGCCGGGCACTTAAGCGCCTCCAGTAGAGGATCTTTTTCCTTTGTCTGTTTCTCAAATTCCATCAATCCTGCCAGGAGATCATTTAAGCCAAACTGCTGCTCCATCTGCGAGCTCTTCTGGCGCGCGCACTCCTCGCAAAGATGCAGCTCATTCATCTGGTTATCTATGATCTCTGTCAGATGCACTGTCGCCGGATTTTTATTGCAAACATCGCACAACATCTTAATATCTTACTCCCTCTTTCTTAGTCAACTCTTTAAATTCTTTCATCAAAGCCAGGGTCATTTTACCGGGCTTGCCTTCTCCGATAACGCGGCTGTCCACTTTGACTACCGGTATGATCTCGGCGGCTGTGCCGGTCAGGAAACATTCTTCAGAGATATACAGCTCATGGCGCGTGAACACATGTTCGTGCGTTGCGATCTTCAATCTCCTTGCGATATCCAAGACGGTCTCGCGGGTGACCCCGTTTAAAGCACCCATACATTCGGGAGGCGTGTATAATTCGTTTTTCCTGACTACAAAAATATTGTCGCCTGTGCATTCGGCAACATAACCCTGGTCGTTCAGCATCAGCGCCTCTTCATAACCCGAATTTGTCGCCTCTATTTTAGCCATGATATTATTCAGGTAATTTAAAGATTTTATCTGGGGATTCAATGCCTCGTGGGCATTGCGCGTCGTGGAAACAGTAATAATCTCCATCCCTTCCTTATATAATTTCTCCGGATATAAAGTAATCTTATCCGCAATAATAATCACCGATTCCTTGCTTTTGCATTTTCTCGGGTCAAGGCCCAAGTCCCCTTCTCCACGGGTGACTATAACGCGCATATACGCGTCCTCGAGTTTATTTTCTTTTAAGGTATTGGTTATTGCCTCGATGAATTCCTTTTTGCTCAAAGGGATCTTGAGCATTATGCTGTGCGCCGACTCATAAAGACGGTCAATATGTTCCTTCAATTTAAAGACCAGGCGATTATAAGAACGTATGCCTTCGAATACGCCGTCGCCGTATAAAAGGCCATGGTCAAACACGGAGATCTTCGCTTCGCTCTTATCGTACAATTTTCCATTGATATAGACTTTCATATTACCCTCCTGCGCAATAGCGCACACCGACCGATCCGATACGGTCGGGTGTATCATGTTATTAATTTAGAATAATTCCATCCTTTAAATTAATCACCCTGCCGGCGAGCGCGGCAATATCTTTATCGTGCGTTACCAGGACAACAGTCATCTGTGTTTCTTTATTTAATTCCTTGAGCAGGCTCAATATATTTTTACCGCTCTCCGAATCCAGGTTTCCCGTAGGCTCATCGCAAAGTAAAAGCCGCGGTTTATTGACGAGCGCCCTGGCAATAGCCACGCGCTGCTGTTCGCCGCCTGAAAGCTGGTTAGGCTTATGATGGAGGCGGCCCGATAAGCCCAGGCGCTCCAATAATTCTTTGGCGTGAATAGAAACCTTTTTTCTCTCCCACCATGATTTTAATAAACCCGGCAAAAATACATTTTCCAGGGCGTTAAACTCCGGCAGCAGATGATAGAACTGAAAGACAAAACCTACTTTTTTATTACGGAAATCCGCCCGCTGGTCCTCGCTGAGTTTATAGATATTCTCTCCCTCGAATAATATCTCTCCAGAGGTCGGGCAATCCAATCCGCCTAAAATATGCAAGAGCGTAGACTTACCTGCGCCTGACGGCCCCTGTATAGCCAGGAATTCATTTTTTTCCACGGCCAACTCTATGCCTTTCAATACTTCCAGCGGCTTTGCCCCGTTTTTATAACTTTTACTAATCCTGTCGGCCTTGATAATAAAATCACTCATGCCTTATCGCCTCATGGGGATTTATTTTAGTAGCATAATAAGCAGGATAGATACTAGCCCCCAGGATTATCACTAACGCGCAGACTATGATCAAGGTGATATCCGCGCTATTAATATAAGCGGGGATGCGGTCAAAATAATATATGTCCTCGGGGATCAGCTTCCTGCCGATTATCTTTGAAATAAAATCTATGATATTATTCAGAGAAAGAGCCAGGGTCACGCCTCCTATAACTCCGAGGACGATCCCCGTTATACCGATACTCAGGCCCTGAAAAATAAATATCGCTAAAACACTCCTGGCCTTTGCGCCTACTGCCCTTAATATGCCGATATCCCTTACCTTGCTCATTACCGACATGATCAATGTGCTGACTATGCCGAACGCCGCCACTACCGTGGTCATCGTCACTATAATAAACATGACGATTTTTTCTAATTTCAGTGCGTTCAGGAAATTCCTGTTTAAATCGACCCAGCTCCTTGCCTCGTACATCCCGTGGCCGCCTAAGTTCCGATAGATATCGTCTTTTATCTGCTCAACTTTATAAACATCGTCCACCTTTATGGCGATGCCGGTTACAAGGTTGCCGATAGTAAAAAAATCCTGCGCGCCCTTGAGGCTGGTCATTACCAGGCCCGCATCATAAAGATACATCCCGCTATTAAAAAGCCCCTTGATCTTGAAATCTACGGGTTTCAATGTGGAGGGCGAGATAAGGCTGAGCTTATCGCCTAGCCTGACACCCAACCTAAGAGCCAATTCCTCCCCCAGGATCACCTCATTACCTTCTAAATCGAGGCTGCCCTGCTTCATATATTCTTTTATCTTGGAGACTTCCGGCTGCAATTTAGGGTCAATGCCGCGCATGTCTATACCGGTAATATTATTGCCTGATTTAACAAATGCCTGCCCCGCCACAAAAGGCGAACAAGCCAGGATATGCGGTATCTTTTTTAATCTTTCCATTAAAACATAAGGCTCTTTATTGCCGCCGTAAAATTCCAGGAACAGATGCGCGTTAGTCCCGATCATTTTATCCTGCAGATAAATATCAAACCCGCTCATCACCGCGATCACCACGATCAGCACCATAACGCCGATAGCAATACCGACGATAGAAATAAGCGCGGTCAAAGAAACGATCTTTTCTTTCTTATCCGATTTTAAATAGCGTTTACTGATCCAAAATTCCGTGAACATAACTCAATCTATCTTTTCCGGCCGCAGGAGAGGGAATAATAAAACATCCCTTATCGACGGCTGGTCCGTCAGTAACATCACCAGCCTGTCTATGCCTATGCCTAAACCACCGGCAGGCGGCATCCCATGCTCCAGCGCCAAAACATAATCCTCGTCGACATTCTTTTTTTCATCCGGGTTTAATTCTTTTATTTCTTCCTGGAAACGCGCCTTCTGTTCAATGGGGTCATTCAACTCCGAATAGGCATTCCCCACTTCCATACCCGCCATATACAACTCAAAGCGTTCCGAAATAAACGGATTATCTTTTTTTGTCTTTGCCAGAGGGCACAAATAAGTAAAATAATCCGTAACAAAAGTAGGATTAAGGCTCATCTCCTGCTCCAGTATATCTTCGATGATCTTAGCGACCTGCGAGCGCGAGAGCCGGTTGACTTCTTTGGCAAAACCTTTATTCTGCAATTTCTTTAACATTACCTGTGCTTCATCAGAAGGCTCGATATCGAACTTTTCTTTCACAATTGCCGCGAATGAGCGCCTCTGCCACGGAGATTTAAGGTCTATGGGTTTACCCTGAAAAACAATCGCATCTTTATTCAATACTTCTTTGGCAATCGAAGTAATCAACTCCTCGGTGAGCTGCATCATATCCTGGTAATCGGCATACGCGCAATAAACCTCAAGCATGGTAAATTCTGGGTTGTGTTTTGTCGAAACACCTTCATTACGGAAACTGCGGTTTATCTCATAAACTTTATCCAATCCCCCGACGATAAGCCGCTTCAGGTATAATTCCGGCGCGATACGCAAATATAAATCCATACTATATTCATTATGGTGCGTCTTAAAAGGCCGGCCTGCAGCGCCCCCCGGGATATCATGCATCATCGGGGTCTCTACTTCCTGGTATCCTCTATCATCGAGAAATTTACGCATAGCCTTAATGATCAAAGAACGCTTTAAAAATACTTCCTTTACTTCTTCATTGGAAAGTAAATCCAAATAGCGCTGCCGGTAACGTAACTCTTTATCTTTTAAACCATGCCACTTCTCCGGTAATGGGCGAAGTGATTTGGCTAAAACCGTGATCCCTTCTGCTTTGACCGTAGCCTCTCCGGTATGGGTCTTAAAAAGCTCACCTTCGATAGCGATAATATCGGCAATATCCAACTCCTGCAGGATACTGAATTTATCTGCGCCGATAATATCCGACTTAACATAAACCTGTATCTTGGCGGTTACATCCCGTAAATCCAGGAATATCACCTTACCATGCATGCGCTTAGCCATGATCCGGCCGCAGAGGCTTACCTTCTTGCCTTCCCCGAAATCAGCCAATACGCTGCCAATAGCTGTATGCGCGGGGACTTCGCTTGGATACAAAGCTATGCCCTTGGCTTTTAAGGCCTCTAATTTGGCCTTTCTTTGTTCTATAAGTTCTTTTAATTCCATAGCTTTAGATTATATAGCAGAATCAAGACGCTGTCAATTAAGAAAGCTGGAGAGTGTAAATTCTCTATGAGGCAGCAGGGCCTGACGAGGCACATTTCTCGTCCGCTAGATGCGTCCTCGAAACATGCCTCGTCACCCGCTGGGACATAAAAGAGAATTTACTTAGATGTGATATGTGGACAAATGCTTGATGCGCTTAAGCATGTTGGGGTGAGTGCTTAATAACTCTAATAATCTATCGCCGAAATTAAGGCGCACTTTTTTATTTCTTAAAGCTTCCAGTTCGCGGGCATCAATCGTGCCGCTCTTGTCCAGGTCCAGCTGTCTTAATTCCTTGATTTCACTTAAGGCGCGCGAGGGATCATTCACAAAAAAGGCCTTTAGCCCCTCTACTTCTTTTAAAGACTCTTTATCCGTTATGGCAGCGCCATAGACAAGCTTATAAAGGCTGGAGGCCAACGCCTGCGGCCTGTTGCCTAAGAGTATCGAGCCTCTATCGGCAAAATACTCGCGGATGCGCGAGGCATAGAGCACTAAAAGATTGGTGATAAAGTAGAAAATAAAAGCCGCGATCCCGATAAGCACGGTATTGCTGCCGCGCTCATCGCGCCTGCGGCCAAAGAATAAAAACTGCCAGGCAAGACGGTACATTATCATCGGGATGACCGAAAGAAGCGTGATCGTCAAAACATCGCGGTTCTTCAGGTGGCTTAATTCATGGCCCAACACCGCCTTTAATTCCTCTTCATCTAATAATTTCAGGATGCCCTCGGTAACACAGACCCTGCCGTCCTTGATGCTCCTGCCAAAAGCAAAGGCATTCGGCAAAGGCACCTGTGCTATACAGACTCTTGGCATAGGCATATTTGCCCGGTGGCTCAAGCTCTCCACCATCTGGTATAGCCGCGGGTTCTCTTCTCTTTTGATATATTTAACGTGCATAGTCCATTCCACGATCTTCGGCCCGATCATATACTGGATGAACATCATCACCAGCGATATTATAAGGTAGAAATAAAAATTACTGATGCCAAGATACGTGCCGATCATTACCACGATGGCATAAACTATGGCAAAAAGGATAGTCATCAAAATCCACATTCTTAATTGCAGAAAAAACATCTCAAACCTCCGTTTAATATTATTTTAATCTCTGAGTTACTGGCAGGGTAAACTACTTTACCACATCTGCTTTAATTATATACTTAATAATCGGGTTGTCAAGATTATCCGTATGCACGTATACATACTGTTGCACAACTCCGGAATAATCTTTAGTATTAAAACGGACCTCCAGGGAAGCGGATTCTCCGGGCAGAAGGGCCTTTTTTGTCACGCTGGAGACGGTGCAGCCGCAGGAAGTCTGCGTGTCTTCTATTTTTATCGCTTTCTTAGACTCATTTTTTAAAATAAAGGCGTGCACCAGAAGCGTGCCCTCTTTTACCCGGCCGAAATCCCAGGCATAAGGAGCCTCCTCTTTGAGGTTATCCGCCTTGACTTGCTGCTGCGAATAGCATCCGCTAAGCGGCAGAAACAAGAATAGCAAAAATAATATGATCTTAAACATTTTTGTTATTCTAACATAAAATACGCGCTATTAAAATAAAAAATCGTTTACTTATTCTTCCAGGTGGTGTTCCAGGTGCAAATGCGGATGGATGTGTATTTTATCTTTATGCCTGTGAGTATGTATGTGCAGGAGGTTATGGGCTTCCAGGAGAGCAGTATCTTTCAGGATGATATCCGGCTCTCCGGCCTTGACTATGCACTTCTGCTGGCCAAAGACGTAAACGATATCGGATATTTCTTCTACTATATGCAGATCATGAGTAGAGGTAATGATCGTTTTGCCGGATTCATTTGCCTGGATAAGCAGATCCATAATGTGCCTAGTCGTTAAAGGATCGAGCCCGGCTGTCGGTTCATCCAATATCAGGACATCCGGCTCTATCATTAAAACAGAGGCGATGGCGACCTTGCGTTTTTCTCCGACGCTTAACTGGTGCGGCGGCCTGTCCAGTAAATCCTTGATCTCTAAAATACTTAAGATCACTTCTAAGCGTTTTTCAATTTCCCGCTTCCCGCAGCCAAGCTGTAAAGGGCCAAAAATGATATCCTCTTTGACAGTAGGACAAAACAATTGCACGTCGGGATTTTGAAAAACCAACCCCACTCTCTTGCGGAAATCCCGGCAGAAACTTTCATCATTAAAATCACTTTCCTTCAATTCCCTGCCAAAAGCCTTAATCGCGCCTGTATCCGGGAATATCAACCCGTCGAGCATTTGCAAAAGAGTCGATTTACCTGAGCCGTTAGCGCCGATAACGCTTATTTTTTGGCCCTGTTTTATAGTAATATCTATATTACGTAAAGCAGGATATTTTCCGAGATAGGAAAAATTTACATTCTCTAATTGAAAGGCCGTATCGTTCATATGGAATAAAATATTGCAACAATAATTATTAGCGCAAAAAATAGCCAGGCCAGATCCCGCGCCTTCATCCTGAAATCATTTAATACAACCGGCTCTCCGCGGTAACCCCGCGCAAGCATTGCCTTATACACCTCTTCATTAAGCTGGTAAGAACGCTGCCAGAGAAATGCTATGTTCCAGGCGACGATACTCTGGCCTTTTTTATAATGCAGGCTTGTCCCGACGCGGCTTTTTATTGCCAGGTATGTATTTTCGATGACCTCGACAAATAAATAAACATACCTGTAACACATTCCGGTCGTCATTACGAATACCTGGGGGATTTTAAAGATGCGCAGGACTCTTAATAATTCAAAATGTTTTGTAGTAATGCTCAAGAGGATAACAAAAGATAGCGAGGTTACGACCCGCGTTATAAATAAAGTTGCGCCGGATAGCCCCTGGCGGGTAATGATAAATTTTAACCCGGCTATTTTAAAAGCAAAGAGCGCTTCTCCCGGAGTAAAAATACTGAATATCGCAGGAAGGGCAATAAACAACGAAAATAACGGGATGAATATCCAGGTCCGCTTTAAAAAGAATATTAAATCAATCTTGGAAAGCCACGCCAGAAACAGGCATAATGCATAGAGGCAGAATAAAATAAGGATATTTTTTATAAAGAGCACCTGGACGATAAACAAAAGAAAGGTTACTGTCTTTACCCTGGGGTCCAGGGACTGCAAAAAACCTTTTCTTGCCGCATACTCCTCGGCGAAAATAGATTCTTTCAGGAAAGACAAAGCTCCTATAATAGAACGCTCAATAAAATTATTTTTCACTTTTTTTCTTTTCTGACCAGGGCTTTCCCGAGCAATAAAACAATTAATACAATAAGCAAAATACCCAGGGCCGCCGATACTATATATGCAAAACTAAGATGGGCCAATCCTTTTTCCCCCCACCCTTTAAACGCGTAATCAGGAATGGGCGCGCTCCAGAGGCTGGATAATTTTTCCAGGCCCTGCGGAATATATCCCACAAGTTCCTTCATCTCATCCGCTCCCCATTCCCCCCAGGCGCTGCCAGCCTTAAAATATTCCGGCAGGATAAGCCCAAGCGGAGCAAGTAATATCAACGCTGCTATGCCAATCCAAAATTTAGTAATAATTTTCATGCTTCTGTAAATATTTTACGACCAACCCCGTAACTATTGCCTCGACCCATCCAAAAACTATTAAATGCTCGCCCAACATCACAGGCAACGCGACATTTAATCCATAAGGGCAATACAATGCCTGGCCGCTTGCGGTTTTATGTAATAGAGGCTGAATACCAAATTCAAACCCGGTCAGCCCGGCTGCAATATTCAGGGCGATATAACCGGCAATACCCGCGGCAATAACCCTTCTGTTTGATCCTCTCGGGGCATTATAACTAATTGCCTTATAAATATAATACCCGGCAAACGGCAACACAAACGCCATATTAAAACAATTAGCGCCAATAGCAGTGATACCGCCGTCTCCAAATAACAATGCCTGGATAACCAATGCTACTGTTATGGCAATGCAGGCAGCCCAAGGGCCCAAAAGTATTGCCACGAGCACTCCGCCTACCGCATGCCCGGTGGTCCCTCCGGGAATCGGAACATTAAACATCATAATCACAAAACTGAATGCCGCGCCTATTGCCAGCATCGGGACCTGCCGCGCTTTCAGCGTTTTCTTCACAATCCTTGAAGCCAGCGCCCATATCGGCAGCATGACCGCGTAAAAAACCCCGCAAGTTGCCGGCCCTAAATAACCGTCGGGTATATGCATGTCAGAAATCCACCTGCGCCCTCATCCCGCCGACAAAAATAGAAGCTGTATCCTCCGCGACATCTTTGCCAAATGGATTCCAGATATACTGGAAATCGGGGCTTAGAGATAAATGTTTATTAAGGTGTATCTTGTAATAGGCCTCAAGGTGCCCTTCAGCGTTTGCCCTGCGTATAGGATCAAGGAATTGCCCTGCCTCCTTGTAGTCATTTGACGAGAATATCTGCCCGACGGCAAGGCCGAACACATCTTTTTCTCTTTTCCAGGGTTTACCTTCGATCTGAAAACCCGCGCTCCAGGATTGTTCAAGCGAATAAGCCAGGCCGCCGGCAGTAGTGCTAAGTTCAGGATTATAGGCCCTCGGATCCTGCCAGCCGTAGCGCAAAAATGCACTGACAACATCATTGACCTTTTGATCAAAACTCAGGCCAAATCCATGCGCGGATTCTTCTGTCTTTAGCGC
>JALOCE010000166.1 GCA_023227925.1 Candidatus Omnitrophota bacterium | reverse complement strand
GGCGAATTTCGGCACTCCCCTAATCCTCGCGTACCACACGAACTTCTACGGCGTGCGCGAGTACGACGCGGATCCGTCTGGTTTGGTGGCGTTGGTAGCAGATGGTTTTTCGGAGACCTCAGCCGCCTACCGCAAAGCAAGCGCGATTTGCGCTCAGACGCCGCACTGCTCTACGTTCAAGATCGGCACTCGCGCTGCTCCGAATGCGCAGGTCCTGGAGCTCACACCGCTTTGGACAACCGTGGGGCGCACGATTTCCTTGACGGTCGATTGCGACGGGACGTCCACTGAAGTCTCGTACACGCCCGTCGCGGGGGATGCCGCCGCGGACATCTGCGACGCGTTGGTTGCGGATATCCAGGCCCTCGCAGGAGTGTGGGCTGTGGACGGGGCAACCAAGGTGATCGTTGGCCCGGATTCGCTGGACGAACGGGTCTATCTGAAGGCTGTGGTTGGACTCGCCGTGGCCGACGTGTCCGCGAACGCCGTGGGTTCTCCGCAGGCGCTCACGCTCATGCCCCAAGCTCCTGGTGGCGCAGGGGTCGTCTATTCATGCACGATTGTGTACGCCGGAACAGCGACAGCGATTTCGTATGAATCGCTAATCGATGATGATCAGAACAAGGTCACGATCGCTCTCGAAGGTCTGATCGAGGCCGTGACCGGTATCGACTCCGAGGTTGTGGAAGGCACTGGAGATACAGACTACGTGGACGTCGCACAGACCGCGGACGACCCGCTCACCCCGATCTACGTCGTGAACGTCTCTACGACGCTCACGCTCGCGAATACTTCGCCGACCGCGGGAATTGCGGCGGATCTCACGACCGCCGCGGCAGAGGATGACGACTGGTACGGGTTGTTGATCGACTCCGAGTCCCCGGCGGAGATCGCAGCCGCGGCCGCGTCGGGCATCATGGCCACGCGGATCGGACTCGCCCTGAGCCACGACGAAGACAACGCCACGGCGAGCGACGGTGTGGCGTACACGATTCACGGCACAAGCAACCAGCGGTTCGCCGTGCAGGTCACGAGGGATTCCGTGGGCTGTTTGGACGCGGCTCTCATGGGGCGGCAGTTCTCGCAGAATCCCGGGTCGAGTACGTGGTTCGGGAAGACGCTCACCGGGCCCACGGCAGACGCTTGGGCGTCGGGGGAAAAGGCGAATATCCTCGCGAACGGCGGATCGATCTACACGATCGAAATGGGCATCCCGTTCACGAAGAACGGACAAGCGTGCGGCGGGCGGTTCTTGGACGTCACTCGCGGGTTGGATTGGCTGGACTACGAGATCAAGGCTGCTCTGCTTTCCGCGATCCTCAACACCGAAAAGCTCGGGTTCGTTGACGTGGATGCCGCCGTTCTCGAAGCTGCGCTTCGGGGAGTCCTTTCCGCGGCCGAAGGGCGCAAGCTGCTCGCCCCGGGGTGGAGTGTGACGCGACCCGCGGTCTCCGCGGTCTCGCAAGCCAACCGGGCGTTGCGCATCTTCCCGGATCTCAAATGGTCTGCGGTGTTGCAAGGCGCGATTCAGAGCGTACTGGTGAGCGGGACCGTCACCGCATAAGGAAGAGCCATGGGCGACTACAAGAATTACGACTCAAACGCGGTCGACCTCGTGATTTGCGCGGTGCCGATCACCGACGGACGTGCAGAGAATTTCGTCAAAATCACCGCGACCGAAGACGCGTTCGGCACGGAGGTTAGCGCCGACGGCGAGGTAACGCGGTTTGCGACGCACAACGACGTTGCGGACGTTGAAGTCACTCTCAAGCGCTCGAGCAAGCACAACCAGCAGCTCGCGGCGATCTTCGCAGCGGACCGGCTGTCGACGGCCGGCGCTGGCGTCGGGGTGCTCTTGGTTAAGGATCGCAACGGCGCTTCGGTATTTGCCTCGGACAAGTGCTGGATCAAGAAACTCCCGGACTGGCAGAGCGGCAAAGCCGTCGGTGACGTGACCTGGCAGTTGCAGTGCGTGATCAAGCCGCTTGGCGCTATCCCCGGCGGGAACTGATTCCTAGGGCCCGCGTAGCCCTGCTGGTTTGGTGCCCCGAGGCGCGGCTCGGGGGACCGTTCGGAGCCAAATGCAACATGAATTTGAAATCGCCGGAACCCGATTTCGGCTATCCGCGTTGAAGTTGAAAGCCGCTCTCCGAGGGGAAACGCTAGTCGCCCAGAGCCTTTTTCCGGTGCTCGCTGCTGGGTTTTCGGGGTTCTCTCCCGAGTCTTTGCGCAACGCCCTTCCAGGGCTAGAAAAGTTACCTGAACTCGTGGACGTGTTCGCACCGGTGTGCGAGGTCGAGTGGCCCCCGCCGGAGAAACGCGCAGAGGGCGGAGATGCGCGGTGGGTTCCCCTTTCGCGTTTTCTGGACGAGGTGTTCGAACGGCGTGGGACGCTCCTGCTCGCGTGGTTGCTCGAGTGCATCGACTGGCAGTATGCCGATTTTTTCGGCGAGACTGGCCTGGCCCTCGTAGTGGATCGGGCGAGCCGATTTGCCTCCCGGATTTCGTAGACTGGAGGATTTGGCGCGTGGCTTCTGATCGCAGAATCAAGGACGGACTCGCGGTGATCCTCGAGTCGTGGTCGGTCTGCGATTTGTTCGAGGCGCACTGCGTGCTTGATGCTCTCGACGCGGCAGAGGAGGCCGAGGCCCGTCGTGGCACTTCGTGAGCTTTTCGCCACCTTCACGTTCTCTTGGGATCGCGGGACTCTTGCCGCGGTTTCCGCCGCGACGAAACGCGCCGAGGCCGGCGTCCAACAACTCGCCCGAGAGTTCGACCGTGCCGCGGGGCGCGCTTCGGCTGCGCGTGGGCCGATGGCCGCGTGGGCTGCACTGGCTCGGGCGGCCGGGGTTGGTGCGGGAGATCTCCGCGGAGCACTCGGAACCCTGCGCGGCAACCTGGACGCGGCCGCCCAAGGCGATGCGCGGCTGGTCGCCGCGACGCGCGAGCTCGGGATCGATCTCGCACGAGTCACCCGCGCAGGCTATTCGACATCCGCCGCGTGGGGCGAAGTCGCTGGACGGCTGAGCAAGGTCGGGGACGAATCGAAACGCGCTCGGCTCGCCCTAGCGCTCCTCGGGGACACCGGCGCGCAGGTCGTACTCCCGGCAGTCGGCG
>JALOCE010000031.1 GCA_023227925.1 Candidatus Omnitrophota bacterium | reverse complement strand
AAATGCGTATAACCCGGGATGATTATCTTCTCATTAGCCTTGGCAAATTTTAATATTGACTTCTGGAGCAAGGAAATCAAATCTGTTAAATTATTTATTTCCTCTCTTATGTACATCTTTATATCCAGGGCTATCTGGTCATTCCTGGAACGGGCAGTATGCAGTTTATGCGCCACCCCGCCGATTTTTTTAAAAAGCATGTCCTGGACATTGGAATGGATATCTTCGGCATGGGGATCAAACTTGAACTTCCCCGCTTTCACATCTTTCAGGATAACGCTAAGGCCTAAAACAATCTTTACGGCATTGTTCTTCGGTATTATTTTCTGTTTGCCCAGCATCTTGGCATGGGCAATACTGCCTAAAATATCGTATTTGACCAGCCTCTTATCAAAAGAAATGCTGGAGGTAAATTTATCCGTCAATGCATTCGTACATTTAGGAAATCTTGTCCCCCATAATTTTTTTTTCATTTCTACCTCGTTTTGTAAGGCATTCCCCAGATCTTGATAAATCCTTCGGCTAACCTCTGGTCAAACTTGTCTTCTTTACCGTAAGTGCTCAATTCTTTTTTATAAAGCGAATATGTTGACTTTCTCCCTACGGCAACACAATTCCCTTTGAATAATTTCATTTTTATCGAACCGGTAACATGTTTTTGCGTGGAATTGACAAAACTATCCAACGCCTCCTTCAAAGGCGAATACCAGAGGCCATAATAAACCAATTCCGAATATTTAAGCGAAACAATTTCTTTAAAATGCGCCAATTCCCTGTCCAGGACCAGGCTCTCCAATTCCTTGTGCGCGGTATAAAGGATAGTAGCGGCAGGCGCTTCATAAATCTCCCTGGATTTTATGCCCACCAGCCTGTTCTCTACCAAGTCGCTCCTGCCTACTCCGCATAAGCCCCCGATTTCATTCAAATGAGCAACCAAATTTTTTAATTTGTAGGTTTTACCGTCTATCTTTTTGGGCACCCCTTTTTCAAAAGAGATCTCAATATACCTGGGATAGCTGGCCATATGCGTCGGGCTCTTAGTAATCATATAAGCGTCTTCAGGGGGTTCCTGTTCTAAATTTTCCAGGACTCCTGCCTCGATGCTTATGCCCCAAAGATTCCTGTCAATGCTATAAGGTTTCTTTTTAGTCACATCAATAGGGATATTATGCATCTGGGCGTATTCTATTTCTTCATCGCGGGATTTAAACTCCCAGGTCCTTACCGGCGCGACGATCTCTAATCTCGGATCCAGTATCCCGGCTGTAACCTCGAATCTCACCTGGTCATTACCTTTACCGGTACAACCATGGCCGATAGCCTCGGCTTTTTCTTTATGGGCGATCTCGACCAGATGTTTGGCGATCAAAGGCCTTCCCAGGGCAGTAGCAAGTAAATACTTACCTTCATATATAGCGTTTGCCTTCAAGGCAGGCAAAACAAAATCCTCGACAAATTCGTCTTTTAAATCCTTAATATATACTTTGCTGGCTCCTGCGGCATGGGCCCTGGCTTCGATAGCTTTAAAATCCTCTCCCTGGCCTACCCCCTGGCCTAAATCCGCGATAAAACAAATGACCTCATAATCCTGTTCTTGTAGCCACTTCACAATACAGGAAGTATCCAATCCGCCGGAGTAAGCAAGCACTATCTTCTTCATATTTCTCCCTCGATTATTATTTAAGAATACGTTTTATCTTACGGTAAAGGCGGAGGACAAGCCTGCCCGCCCCCGGAACAAGTAGGATTATTGTCATTTAAGCCCAAGCTCCATGTCCGGTAATAAGGATCGCTTGCTCCTATGTTTCTTGTTGCACTACTAGAGCCATCAGAAGAAACCGTATAATTCCAATTCGGGGCAGCAGAACTCAATAAGTTCACCCTGAGGCTAGAATTGATCTGATCTACATTCGAGATGCTTCCGGAGGAAGGAAAATAATTGCCCGTGCCTCCGCTTTGTGTACTTTCCATATAATAAATTCTTTCTGCTTCCTGTATACGCTTGAGGTTGCCAATAGGTTCCTTGTCTAACGAACGCTCTTGCATCTTACCGAAATTAGGCAATGCCAACGCGAATATAAGAGTGATGATGATCAGCACGATTATAATCTCCAATATTGTCATTCCCTTCTTCATTTTTACCCCCTTAGCCTTATCCCAGCAACTTAATAAGTATGGCTTTCTGAACGTGCATCCTGTTCTCTGCCTGGTCAAAAACAATAGAGCCTGGCCCGTCGATAACCTCATCGGTTATCTCCATACCTCTGTGCGCAGGCAAACAATGCATAATCAATACTTTTTTACCGGCTGATTTTACCAATTTTTTATTGACCTGGAACGCTTTGAATATTTTTTTTCTTTTCTCTGCTTCTTTTTCCTGGCCCATACTTGCCCAGACATCAGTATAGATGACATCCGCGGCCTTCACTGCTTCGGCCGGGTTATTGAATAATTTTACAGAGGTTCCTGTTGTATGCGCCATAGCCTTGGCTTCCTTTAAAACTACATTGCAAGGTTCGTATCCTTTAGGTGTGCCGATATGTATATTCAAGCCTGCCTTGGGGCATAAATAAAGCAAAGAATTGCAAACATTATTGCCGTCTCCGACATAAGCCAGAGTAGCTTTCTTAATATTTTTTAATTTTTCTCTGACGGTATAGACATCAGCCAAAGCCTGGCAAGGATGTGAAAAATCCGACAGGCCGTTTATTACCGGCACAGTCGCAAATTTAGCCAATTCTAAAACATTTTTATGTTCGAACGTCCTTAATACTAGACCATCGACATATCTGGAGAGCGTCTTGGCTACATCTTTTATAGACTCCCTGACGCCTAAGTTTATCTCCTCGGGAGAAAGATAAATCGAATTGCCTCCTAACTGATACATCCCGACCTCAAAAGAGACCCGCGTGCGGTTAGAGGGTTTTTGAAAGATCAAAGCGATACTTTTAAATGCCAGGTGCTTGTCGAATTCAGATGGATCTTTTTTTAGCTCATCGGTAAGTTTGAAAATACTTTCGATTTCATCTGCCGTCAGGTCCCTGATAGAGATTAAGTCTTTTTTCATCTTATTATAAACCTCTTAATGCCTCATCTAATATTTTTATGGCTTTATCGACTTCTTTTTTAGTGATATTCAGTGCCGGCATAAGCCTCAAGACCTTATCATGGGTGCAATTTATTAAAAGGTACTTTTGGAGGCACTTCTCCACTACGGGTTTACCTTCGACAGCCAACTCTACGCCTACCATTAAACCCAGCCCCCTTACTTCCTTTATCACCGGATATTTAGTTTTCAGCGCGTTTAGTTTGGCAAATAGATATTCGCCCATCTTCACGGCATTCGAAAGCAGTTTTTCTTTTTGTATCGCATTTAATACCGCTAAAGCAGCTTTACATATAACAGGCCCGCCTCCGAATGTCGAGGCATGCATTCCCGGGCCAAGCGTATCTGCGATCTCCTTCTTTACGAGCATCACTCCTATAGGCAAGCCTCCGCCGAGCGCCTTAGCCATAGTCACAATATCAGGGGTTATGCCGTAATGCTGATGACAAAATAATTTTCCGGTCCTTCCGATGCCGGTCTGGACTTCATCCACGATTAAAAGCAGTTTTTTTTCATCGCAGATTTTTTTTAAACCCGAAACGAAATCTTTAGTTGCGACATTGACGCCGCCTTCACCCTGAATAAGCTCTAAAAGAATAGCGACGGTCTTATCGGTTATAGCCGCTTTCACCGCCTCGATATCATTGAACTTTACCGTTTTAAAACCTTCGGGCAGAGGCGCAAAACCCTCCTGATATTTCTTCTGGCCTGTTGCCGCTACAGTAGCCAGCGTCCTGCCATGAAAGGAATTTTCGAAAGTGATTATTTCATATCTGCCTTGCCCAAATTTCCGGCTGAATTTTATTGCCCCCTCATTTGCCTCTGCTCCTGAATTACAGAAGAAAACCTTGGCCGGATAAGTCCAGTAGACTATCTCTTTGGCTAATTTTGCCTGCGGCAGATGATAATAATTATTAGGGATAAATACCAGCTTTGAGATCTGATCCCGCACTGCCTGCATTACTTTAGGATGGCAATGCCCAAGATTACCCACGCCCCAACCCGGGAAAAAATCCAGATAAAGTTTATTGTGGATATCCCAGAGCCGCGACCCTTTGCCTTTGACAAAAATTAAAGGCACTTTTGTGTAGGTCGGCATAATATAATCTTTATAAGCCTGAAATACTTCTTCTATTTTCATTTTGCGATCTCTGTTCCTATTCCCTGGTCTGTAAAAATCTCCAGGAGCAGGCCATGCGGCGTGCGCGCATCGATAATATGCGTCTTCTTAACGCCGTTATTCAAGGCCTGGATACAGGCCTCTACTTTCGGGACCATCCCCTGCTGGATGACGCCATTCTCGACCAACCCCTTTGCCTCTTCTATGGTCAGGGTGGATAAAAAAGAATGCGGGTCATCGGGGTTACGCATGATCCCTTTTACATTAGTGAGTAAAACCAGTTTTTCTGCGCCTAATTCTGCGGCAATGCTCGCCGCTGCCTCATCGGCATTGACATTATAGGTCAACTTATCTTTACCGCGGCCCATCGGCAATACTACTACAACTTTGTCTTTCTTCAATTCTTCCGCAATGATCTGGCCGTCTATCTCGGTGATATGGCCCACCAGCCCTAGATCTATCTTTGCTTCTTTTTTTTCTACGTGGATTATCTTGTCTTTGCCGTTCAAGCCTATTGCCTTAGAGCCAAGTTCGGTTATCTCCTGGACGATAAGATCGTTCAAGACCTGTAATTCTTCTTCGACTAATTTTAAAGTCTCCTCATCGGTTACCCGCATCCCATCCACAAATTCGGTCTTCTTTCCCGAAGCGCGCATACGTTCGCTGATATGCGGGCCTCCGCCATGGACCAGGACCGGCCTTAAGCCGATAAAATTCAGGAAAACAATATCCTCCAGGACTTCTTTTCTGATCTTTTCTTCTCCTAAGATACTGCCTCCATATTTTATCACGATTGTCTTCTTATGGAACTTCTTGATGTAAGGCAATGCCTCCACCAGGACATCTGCTTTTTTGATTGCCTCTTCCATGATTATCCTTCCTTAATTGTACTCTGCATTTATTCTAATATATTCGGGGGTGAGGTCTGAAGTATAAACTACGGCTTCTGCCTTACCCCGATTGATAGAAACACAAACATCTATTTCTTTTTTGTTCAAAGGGCTTACCTTGATCTTTAAATCCTTTTCTTTGATATCCACGTTACTCGCGCCAACAGCAGAAGCTATCCTGCCGAAATTAGGATTTTCCCCATACATCGCGGTCTTAAAAAGATTGGAATTGGCGATTGCAAGGGCTATAGTCCTTGCCTCGCAAAAATCTTTTGCGCCGGAAACCTGGATCCGGATAAACTTGGTTGCGCCTTCGGCATCTTTTACGATCATCTTTGCTAATTCCAGGCATACAATACCTAAAGCCCGCGCAAATAAATCAAAATGTTTAGCGGTATCGATTACTTTATTGCCGGCATCGGCGTTAGCAAGTAACGCTACCGTATCATTAGTGCTCATGCATCCGTCAACGCTGATACAATTAAATGAATTATCCACGCAAATATCTAATGCCTTATCCAACGCGCCTTGCGTGATATTGGCATCGGTAAGGATAAAAGCCAGCATTGTCGCCATATTCGGGGCGATCATCCCCGCGCCCTTGGCAACTCCGCAGAGCGTAACTACCTCTTTGCCGATCTTAAATTTCACCGTTATCTCTTTGGCAAATGTATCAGTGGTCAGAATAGCTTTCTTTGCTTTACTGACACCCTGATGCGAGAGGCCCGCGGCTAATTCCGGTATCGCCTTTTTTATTTTCAATAAAGGCAGGCGTTTGCCGATGACACCTGTTGAACTGACCAGCACTCTTTCTTTTTTAATATGCAAAATGCCGGCTAATGCCCTGGCTGTTTCTTCGGCATCCCTGATTCCCGGATTTCCCGTAAAACAATTCGCATTACCGCTATTTACTATTATTGCCTGGAATATTTTATCCACCTTCAGGTATTTTTTATTGATCTTAACAGGGGCGGCGCAGATCTTATTGACGGTGAATTTGCAGGCAGTCTTAGCGGGTTTGTGGGTATAGAACAACGCTAAATCCAACTTATGCGATTTCTTTAGCCCGCAGGCTATACCGTTTGCCTTGAATCCTAGTGGTAGAATCGCTTCTTTGAATATCTTCATAACAATGCCGTATATTCCGGGAACTTATACATAATATTCATATTCTGCACTGCCTGGCCCGACGCTCCCTTTAATAAATTATCTATCGCAGAGATGACGATGATATTATCACCGCTGTCTTTAATGCCTATATCGCAAAAATTAGTGCCTGCAACGTCTTTGATCCGGGGGAAGACACCTTCATCCCTGATCCTGACAAAGGGCTCTTTTTTATAAAACTTTTTATATAAACTTAAAATGCCTTCTGCCTTCTTTATTTTTGCATTTTGCGCTTTTTTAAGATATGCCGTAGCCAAAATCCCCCTGTTCAAAGGCAAGAGGTGCGGCACAAAAGTCACATTTATTTTCTTGCCCGCCAATTTCGACAACTCCTGGTTGATTTCAGGGCTATGCTGATGGGTATCTACCTTGTAGGCCTTAAAATCCTCGTTAATCTCCGAGAACAGAAAGCCTTCTGCCAATTTTCTTCCCGCGCCGGTTACTCCGGACTTGGCATCGATGACTACTAAACCCGGATCGACTAAATCCAAAGCCACTAATGGCGCTAAAGCCAATATACTTGCCGTCGGATAACAACCGGGGTTAGCAATAAGTGTAGCATTTTTAATCTTAGCCCTGTAAATCTCAGGCAGTCCATATACTGCCTGGGTGAGATTGGTTTTATCCTTCTGCTTAACGTTATAGAACTTCTCGTAAATCTTTGTATCTTTCAACCTGTAATCAGCGCTTAAATCAATTACCCTTTTACCTTGTTTCAATAATAAAGGCACTATTTGCATGGAAACAGTATGCGGCAATGCCAGGAATATGAGGTCACATGCCTTGCAGATCTCTTTTATATCCGGCTCTTTACAGACGAGGTCTATCCTGCCTTTGAATTTAGGAAAGATATCGGATATGTTTTGAGGCTTATCGATTTTTGCAGAAATATTGGTTATCCTGACCTGGGGATGCCTTAAGAGGATATCGATCAATACCTCGCCCGCATAACCTGTAGCACCGACTATACCTACGTTTAACATTTCTCGACTCCTATTTTTAATATTCCCATATTAAGCTAAAAAGTATTACTCGTCAAGCATTTTCTCGTCGGAAGCATCTCGAATGAACCTGCCAAGCTCCTCGTTAAAGTTTGATTTTCCGGTTTCGCTTCTTCGCGCACTGGAAACTTTTGCCGTCGGCTACGGTTTACTCGGCGTTTCCACCAGTAGACTTACGTGAGGCAAGCGTGTTCCAACGCCTCGTAAATCCTTGCCGACTCCAGCAAAGCGAGATGCCAAAAGTTTCCTAATGTGCGCTCTTAAGCAAAACCATAAAATCTTCATCCGCTCGAATCTTACCAGGTTCATTTGTTATAATAGATTTACGGTTTTGGCGAAGCGTGCATTAGAAGTTTTTCGGCAAGAGTGCACAAGGGATTACGAGTTGCCGGAGTGCTATCTCCTCACGTAAGTCTTCTGACGCAGGCAACGAGTAACCCGTAGTGCACGGCGAAAAACTTCAGCACGCGAAGACAAAGCCGGAAAGCTATTCTATAAATAAAAAGTCCCGCTGTTTCCAGCGGGACTTTGAATGAAATCGAATTTTAGAAATTTAGCGGATATCTCCTATCTCTTTGTCCACTGGAAGCGCTTGCGTGCGCCCTTCTGGCCGTACTTCTTGCGCTCCTTAGCGCGCGGGTCACGGGTCAAATAACTCTGCTTACGCAAGGTATCCTTCATCTCAGGCCCTATCAACATCAAAACACGGGAAATGCCAAGCCGCAAAGCACCTGCCTGCCCTGTAAGCCCACCACCCCGGATATTGGCAATAACATCATATTTACTGGCATTGCCGGTTAAACTCAAGGGCTGTTTTACAATGATCCTGTCTGTCTCGCGTAAAAAATATTTTTCGCATGGCCTGCCGTTTACCAGAATATCGCCTTTGCCGGGTAAAAGTGTGACCCTGGCCACAGATTCTTTACGCCTGCCTATTGCCGTATATCTAACAACTTCACTCATTTCTTATTATACCTCCAACGCAATCGCGTTCTGAGCTTTGTGGGGATGTTTATCGTCGGCATAAACCTTCAGCTTTTTTATGATATCACGGCCTAAAGGGCCTCCGGGGAGCATCCTTCTTACCGCTAGCTGAATTACTGTCGCGGGTTTCTTTGCCAACATTGTTTCTAGTTTTACCTCTCTTAAACCCCCGGGGTAGCCTGAATAACGGCGGTAAACTTTCTGCTTTAGTTTACGGCCGGTAACTTTAATTCTAGCGGCATTAATAACAATAACGCCGTCTCCTGTATCCATGTGGGGAGTAAATATTGCCTTATGCTTGCCTCTTAAGATTACCGCAACGCGGCTGGCAAGCCTTCCCAGGACCTTGTCCTTGGCATCCACGATATACCACTGCCTCTTTATGTCTTCTTTTTTTGCTGAGTACGTTTTATTCATAGAAAGATAAGTATAACATATTTTTCATTTAAGTCAAATAAATTCTTTAGTATTTAACCTTGACCAGGCATAACCCCTCTGCCGGGAGAGTAGGGCCGGCAAGCCTGCGGTTACGGCCGGCCAGGATCTTCTTTAAGCTTCCCCTGGGAAATCTACCCCTGCCTATTTCGATGAGCGTACCAGAAATATTCCTGACCATATTATACAAAAAACCATCCGCTTCTATATCTATATATATTAAATCTTTGTCCCTGGTGACCCCTATCCTCTTTATCACCCTTACCGGGTCCTTCTCTTCTTTAGTAGATGCCTGGAAGGACTTAAAATTATGCCGGCCTTTAAGGCCTTTTGCTTCTTCCTGCATAATTTTTACCTTTAAAGGTAAAGGATAGAAATAAACCCTGTTTCTTAAGAATACCGAGGAATGCGGCCGGTTTAATATTGTATAGCGGTAAACTTTTGACTTGGCGTCAAAGCGGCTATGAAAACCCGAGCTGGCCTCTTTTATTCCGCTGACCTTGATATCGTCCGGCAGAAGCCCGTTTAAAGCTCTCTGCAATCTTACTAAAGTTATATCCGATCTTGTCTTAAAATTTGCTGCCTGCGCCTGGGCATGCACTCCTGCATCTGTCCTGCCCGAACCGACCAGTTTTATTTCTTCCCGCAGGACCTTTCTTAAGGTCTTCTCTAAAACTCCCTGGATGCTGCGTTTTTTCTTATTGCGCCGCTGGAGCTGCCAACCGCAGTAATTGCTGCCGTCGTATTCTATTTCGAGTTTGAGATTACGCATTCTGCGATCTGCACAGCGTTAGTTGCCGCTCCTTTACGCAGGTTATCAGCAACCACCCACAACCAGAGCCCATTTTTAACAAAAGTATCGCGCCGGATACGGCCGACAAAAGTCTCATCCCTGCCTTCAACATCTTTAGGCATAGGATAAAGATTATTCTTGGGATCGTCTATCACTACGATGCCCGGGGATTTCGACAATAACTGCCTTAACTCCTGCGGCTTGATCGGTTTTTTGGTTTCGATATATACTGACTCGGAATGCCCGGTCCTTACCGGAACCCTGACAGTAGTTGCGGAGATCTTTATTTTGTCATCGTGCATGATCTTATGGGTCTCTTTGACCATCTTCCACTCTTCGCTGGTATAATCGTCTTCCGAGAAGCCGCCGATATGCGGGAAGACATTGAAAGCCAGCTGTTGAGGCATAGCTTTATTTTTTACATCCGCATGCAGCCTATCAAAACCTCCGGAAGAAATAACCGAAGTCTCTGCTTTCAACTGCTCTACCGCGCTCTTACCTGCTCCGGAAGAAGCCTGTAAAGTAGTAACGATAATTCTTTTTATCCCGACTTTTTTATGAATAGGCGATAAAGCCACGACCATCTGTATAGTAGAACAGTTGGGGTTGGCTATTATCCCTTTGTGCTTTTTTACGTCTTGGGAATTAACCTCAGGGACTACCAGGGGAACTTTTGGGTCCATGCGGAAATCCGCGCCATTATCAATGACTACCGCGCCTCTTTTGACTGCCTCAGGGGCATAGGTTACCGCAGCGCCCTTTTCGCCTTCAGTCCCGGCGAATAGAGCGATATCGACATCATTAAAACCCTCAGGGGAAATTGCCTCGACAGAATACTTCTGGCCGTCAACCTCGATCTCTCTTGCTGAACGCGCCAATACGCGTAATTGCCCGACAGGAAAATTACGCTGTTTTAAAACACGCAGCATCTCAAGGCCTACCACACCTACCCCTACTACACAAACATTATACTTTTTCATAAGTTCTCCACCACTAGATCCCCGACCTCAGGCGTAGAATAACCCATCTTCCCGGCAGCCAGGGATTTTAATTTTGTCTGCACGATTTTTATTACCGCAGCTTCGACTGCCTTGCCTGCTTTGGCCTCTCCTATATTTTCCAGCAACATCCCCACTGCGCAGATCGCTGCCAGGGGATTGATCACATTTTGCCCGGTATATTTAGGCGCACTTCCGCCAATCGGCTCAAACATAGATACGCCTTCAGGATTGATATTTCCGCCTGCGGCAATACCCATACCGCCCTGGATCATCGCGCCCAAATCCGTGATAATGTCGCCGAACATATTATCAGTGACGATCACATCGAACCATTCCGGATTCTTTACAAACCACATCGTCGTGGCATCCACGTGCGCATAATCCGTCGTTACATCCGGGTACTCTTTGGCTATTTCATTAAATGCCCTCTCCCAGAGATCCCAGGCATAAGTCAAAACATTGGTCTTGCCGCAAAGGGTAAGTTTTTTCTTCTTATTGCGGGCCCTGGTATATTCAAAAGCATAACGCAGGCAACGCTCAACACCTTTACGCGTATTATAAGAAACCTGCAGCGCCACCTCGTCTTTAGTGCCTTTATTCTTAAACTCGCCCATACCTTTATAAAGGCCTTCGGAATTCTCGCGCACTACCACAAAATCAATATCTTCAGGCCTTTTATCTTTTAAAGGGCAATAACTACTGCTATAAAGCTTTACCGGGCGCAGATTAATATACTGGTCAAGGGCAAACCTCAACTTCAGTAATACGCCTGTCTCGATAATCCCGGGCTTGACATTAGGATCGCCTACTGCTCCCAGGTATATCGCATTATATTTCTTTAACTCTATTATATCATTATCATCAACGAGCTTTCCGGTCTCCAAATATCTTTTCCCGCTGAAATCAAACTCGCGTGATTCGTATTCGAAACCGAATTTTTTACTTGCTGCCGCCATTACCTTCAGGCCTTCCCGTACTACCTCTGGCCCAGTCCCGTCTCCGGGGATAACTGCTATTTTATACATATTCTCCTCTTATTTAGACTTTGCTTTGACCGAATTTATCAAGCCGCCCTGCTCTACTATTTCCTGCAAAAATTCAGGAAAAACTTCTGTTTGATAAGTCTGGTGAGTGGTCAAATTTTTTATTACACCGCGGGATAAATCTATTTCAAGCGTATCTCCATCGTTTATCTTATCTGCATCGCCTGATTCCAAAAAGGGCAGGCCGATATTTATAGCATTACGGAAAAATATTGCCGCAAAGCTTTTAGCAATAACTGCTTTTATACCGCAACCTTTGATTGCCAGAGGCGCGTGTTCCCGCGATGAACCACAGCCAAAATTCTTCCCTGCCACAATAATATCCCCGGGCTTGACCTTATTTACGAAATCCGGCCTTATGCTCTCTAAACAATACTTACCCAGCTGTTCGGCATCGGTATAAACCAAATGCTTTGCCGAAATAATATCGTCGGTATTGATATCGTCGCCTAATTTATGCACTCTTCCTTTGATGATCATAATACCTCTTGGGGATGGATAATCCTTCCGGCAATAGCAGAGGCTGCTGCTACCGCAGGATTAGACAGATAAACAAAAGACTTGGGGCTGCCCATCCTACCGATAAAATTCCTATTCGTGGTAGCCAGGGCTGTTTCGCCTTCCGTTAAAATTCCCATATGGCCGCCCAGGCAAGGCCCGCAGGTAGGCGTAGAAAATACACCGCCTGCCTTGACAAAGATCTCCGCAAGGCCCTCTTTTACCGCCTCCAGATAAATTTTTTGTGTCGCGGGGATGACGATCAATTTCAATCCCGGCTTTATTTTTCTGGCCTTTAATATTTTTGCCGCGATCCTTAGGTCCGAAATCCTGCCGTTTGTGCAGGAGCCGATCACCACCTGATCCAATTTTATATCGCCAAGTTTACTGACGGATTTCACGTTGCTGGGCAGGTGCGGACAAGCTACCTGCGGCTCTAAATCTGAAATATCCCACTCGTATATTTTTTCGTAAACGGCATCCTTATCGGAAGCATAAAATTTCATTTTGCGTTTAAATTTAGAAACGTATTTTTTAGTAATCGCATCCGGCTCGATTATCCCTGCCCTGCCTCCGGCTTCGATAGCCATATTGCTCATCGCAAAACGATCGTCCATGCTCAAGGCCCTGATCACCGGGCCGCTGAATTCCATTACTTTATATGATGCGCCGTCCACGCCGATCTTACCTATAGTATACAGGATCAGGTCTTTGCCGCCGACCCAGATATTGCGTTTTCCTTTATAAATAAATTTAATGCTCGGGGGGACCTTAAGCCAGACCTTACCGTCCATGAAGGCGCGCGCTAGATCAGTCGAGCCGACACCGGTAGAATAACACCCCAATGCTCCATAAGTGCAAGTGTGCGAATCCGCGCCGATGACCAGGTCTCCCGGCAAGACCAGGCCCATCTCCGGCAGGAGCGCATGCTCGATACCCATGCAGCCTATTTCAAAATAATTCCTGATCTCCTGTTCTTTGGCAAAATTAGCCAGGGCCTTGCATTGGTTGGCGCTTTTCAAATCCTTGGCCGGCGCAAAATGATCAGGCACAAGCACGATCTTATTTTTATCAAAAACTTTTTTGAACCCGGAGCGCTTAAACTCTTCGATCGCTATCGGGGCGGTGATATCATTGCCCAGGGCAAGATCAACCCTGGCTTCGATAAACTCGCCCGGCCGAATATCAATTCTTCCGGCATGCGCCATTAATATTTTTTCTGCAATTGTATAACCCATTTTATTTATTAATTAATTATCCGGTGAATTTCTTTACCACGAGGCTGGCGTTATGTCCGCCAAAACCCAAGGAATTAGACATGCATACATCGACTTTCTCTTTGCGGGCGGTATTAGGCACGTAATCGAGGTCGCAATCGGGATCAGGATATTCATAATTTATCGTAGGCGGAACAACGCTGTCTTTTATAGCTAAACAACAAACTACAAATTCTACTCCACCAGCAGCACCCAAAAGATGCCCGGTCATTGATTTTGTTGAAGAAACCATAACTTTTTTTGCGTAAGCGCCTAAAGCCCTTTTTATAGCCATGGTTTCAAGCTTATCATTAAGCTTCGTAGATGTGCCATGCGCGTTTATATAATCGATATCTTCGGGATTGAGCTTCGCATCTTTTAATGCCAGCTTCATAGCCCTCATAGCGCCGTCTCCTTCAGGATCAGGCGCGGTCATATGATAGGCATCTCCGGACATCCCGTAGCCTATCATTTCAGCGTAAATCTTTGCGTTTCTTTTTTTAGCATGCTCTAAAGTCTCCAGAACCACCAAACCGCATCCTTCAGCCATAACAAATCCGTCGCGCTCTTTATCAAAAGGCCTGCTTGCCTTTGTGGGTTCGTTATTCCTCGTAGAAAGCCCCTTTAAAGCGCAAAAACCTCCCACTCCGGTAGGAACAATACAACTTTCCGTGCCGCCTGTAACCATCACATCGGCATCGCCGCGCTCTAAGATCCTGAAAGCATCGCCTATGGCATGCGAACCCGAAGCGCAAGCAGTGGCAACACACGAATTAGGGCCTTTTAGGCCGGAAAAAATAGCGACCTGGCCGGCAGCTTCATTGACAATCAACATTGGAATAAGAAAAGGAGACATTTTGGAAGGCCCCTTATTAAGCATGACCTTATGCTCCTCCTCTATAGTGTATAAACTGCCGATGCCGGAGCCTACTACAACTCCGATGCGCTCCCTGTCTTCCTTCTCTAAATTAATCCCGGAATCAATTATCGCCTGTTTCGAAGCCGCAATAGCATATTGCGCAAACTTATCCATACGCTTGATATCTTTTGAGGACATCCCGTATAAATTGTGGTCAAAACCCTTGACTTCTCCGGCAATGCGCGAATCAAATTTAGTGGCATCAAAAGAGGTGATCATGCCCACGCCGCTCTTGCCATCCTTTAAAGCCTGCCAAAAAATCTGGATATCATTTCCAACGGGAGAAATGACGCCTAAACCAGTAACCACAACTCTGTTTTCCTGTCTCATCTGACGACTTTCCTATTTAATGAGCGCATAACTTACGGCAGCACGAAGTGCAACGTAAGTTATTTGCGCGAATTAATCCTCGCCATTTACCTTGATATTACATTTAGGTAGACGGCAAGGATAAGTTCGGACGAATAAGTTATGTCGGTTATTTATATTATCATACTCCATAACTTATGTCCTCTCTTAAAATTTACCCCGCCGAAAATTTGCGGCGGGGTATTACCACATATGATTTATATTAAAGTTTTACTTATTACCTGCTTTTTCTTCAATATATTTAATCGCATCGCCAACAGTAGCAATTTTTTCGGCTTCTTCATCCGGAATCTCGATCCCGAACTCTTCTTCCAACGCCATTACAAGTTCTACCGTATCCAGAGAATCCGCTCCTAAATCATCGATAAATGATGCTTCAGGGGTAACCTCTTCCGGTTTTACTCCCAACTGCTCTGCGATTATTGATTTCACCTTATCTTGAACTGCCATTCTTTTTCCTCCTTGTTTAACCTTAGGCCATAACCATTCCGCCATCTACTACAATAGTCTGACCGGTAATATAACTAGAATCTCCTGATGCCAAGAATAAACATGCTGCTGCCACATCATCGGGCGAACCAAACCTGTCTAAGGGGATGGCTTCCTTCATCTTGTTTTTTAAGTCCTCAGGAAGCTTAGCCGTCATTTCGGTCTGGATGAAACCCGGCGCTATTGCATTTACATTTATATTGCGGCTGGCTAATTCCTTTGCCGCTGTTTTTGTAAGAGCGATTATCCCTGCTTTAGAGGCAGCGTAGTTTGCCTGCCCGGGATTCCCGATTATACCGATGATTGAAGCTATGCTGATAATCCGCCCTGTTCGTTGCTTGATCATCGGACGGGAGACTGCCTTGATGCAATTAAAAGTACCTTTTAAATTTACGTTTAAAACTGCATCCCAGTCTGCCTGGTTCATCCGCAACAAAAGATTGTCTTTGGTGATACCAGCATTGTTAACTAATATATCAACCTTTCCGAATTTGTCAAGAATTTTATTTACTGCGTCTTCTACATTCGCGTAATCCGTAACATCCATGCCTAAAGCCAAAGTCTTCCTGCCCAGCGATTCGATCTCAAGGCAGGACTTGGCTGCTTCTTCCTTATTTACATCGCCGATTACAATATCTGCCCCCTCCCTGGCAAGGGCAAGAGCAATGGCCCGGCCGATGCCTCTTGCGCCTCCGGTTACTAGAGCGACCTTATCTTTAAGAATCATTTTAATGCCTCCTTATTTAAAGAAAGAATATTCTCTTTTTTTTCTATGCTTACAACCTGGGCGTTAGCGTCGATACGCCGCAGGATCCCTTTTAATACCTTGCCCGGGCCGAATTCGACAAAGTTATTTACACCTTTTGATAAAATGAACTTCATCGACTCTTCCCATCTCACCGAAGAATACATTTGGGAAACCAGGTTTTCTTTTATTTCGCCTATTTCGCGCTCAGGCTGGGCAGTATAATTACTGACAACAGGCACTAAAGGCGCTGATACGGGCGTATTATCCAAAACCTGCCTTAATTCCCTGGATGCTTCCAACATCAGGGAAGAATGAAAACCACCGCTGACTGCTAATTCAATTACCCGCTTTGCCCCTGCTTCAGAACATAGCTTAGCGGCCTGCTCTACTGCTTTTGCCTTGCCAGAGATAACCACCTGGCCGGGGGCATTGATATTGGCTATTTCTGCGCCCGTCTCCTGGCAGATAGCTTTAAGCTTATCAAAAGGCAGTTCTAAAACTGCTGCCATCTTTCCCGGATTCTTCCTTGCTGCCGCATCCATGATCTCGCTTCTCTTTTTCACTAAAAGTAAACCATCTTCCAAAGATAAACTACCGGCTGCTACTAATGCCGTATATTCACCGAGGCTTAAGCCCGCAACAAATTGAGGCTCTACTTTTACTTGAGCCTTAAAAGCCTCAAAAGCGGCGATCGAGCAGGTTAAGATTGCCGGCTGGGAAACGCTGGTGATCTGTAATAATTCCTCCGGCCCCTCAAAACAACGCTTTTTAAGGTCCAAGCCTAAAACTGCCTCTGCCTTATCAAAGACTGCTTTGCTCTCAGGGAATGATTCGTAGAGATCTTTTCCCATTCCTACATATTGAGCGCCCTGGCCTGCAAAAAGAAAAACAACCATTTCTATCTACCCTTCTTTATCTGTTTTGCCTTCTGAAATTGCTCCTCTGCTTCCTTATCTAAACCTTGCTGATTATAACAAATACCCAGGCCTATGTAAAGCCTCGCTTGTTGAGGAAATAATTTAATTGCCCTAAGATACGTTTCCCGGGATTTTGCGTATTCGGCTTCCAGGCAATAAGCCATCCCTAATCCGGAATAAGCCATCCCTAAATCCTGGGCCGTGACAAAGCCGGGAGCCATAGATAGAACAGCATTGAATTCTTCTACGCCTGCCTCATAATTTCCGCGGCTAAGCATCCTGCGGCCAATGGCTATATGCGCGTAGGGATTATGAGGATATTTTTCCGCCACGGATAATAATAAAATATCTTCATCTTTCCAAAGGACATCCGTAAAAATACTATTCATGGCAAAAAAAGCGAAACAAGAA
>JALOCE010000165.1 GCA_023227925.1 Candidatus Omnitrophota bacterium | reverse complement strand
AGTCGTCGCACTCATAAGGCAAAATAAAAATTTCTTGATTACCACCCATACTAATCCGGAAGGCGATGCCATGGGTTCGGAATTAGCTTTCTATAAGTTGGTCAGGAAACTGGGCAAAAATGCCGTGATCGTCAATGAAGACGGAGTGCCGGATAGTTATAGCTTCTTGCCTGAAAATAATATTATCAGGAGGTATAAAAGGAACTTAAGAGGCATAGGTTTTGATTGCCTCGTAGTCCTGGATTGTTCTGACCTGGGCAGGACCGGAGAAGTAGGCAGGTTCAAGGCGAGAAACAAACCCGTGATCAATATCGATCACCATATCAGTAATGATAGGTTCGGCGACGCAAACTGGGTGGAGCCGGGCGCTTCTTCGGCCTCCGAGATGATTTATACCCTCTATAAAAAAATGAAGGTCCCTTTTGACAGGGATTCTGCCCTGTTTTTGTATGTGGGTATGGTTACCGATACGGGATCTTTCCGTTATACCAATACCAAAAAGTATACCCACGAGGCGGTAGCGGAGCTCCTGAAATATGGTATCGATGTCACAGGGGTCTATAGGCAGGTATATGAAAATATCCCTTTTGAAGATATAAAACTGCTTACCAGGATATTGCCTACTGTCAGGCGCCAGGCAAAAGGAAAGATCATCTGGTTCCAGATAAAACAAAATATGCTGAAAAATAAAAAACTATCTTTTGATCTGACGGAAGAGCTGCTGAGTTTCGCCCGTTCCATAAAAGACGTAGAAGTGGCGCTGCTTTTTAAAGAGAACCTGGGTATAAAAAATGAGATCAGGGTAAATTTCCGCTCTCAGGGTAAAGTAGATGTAAATAAGGTTGCCAGTTTTTTTGGCGGCGGAGGGCATAGGACTGCCAGTGGCGCGACGGTCATAGGCAGGATAGATACGGTGAGAAAAAAAGTTTTAGCCAAGATAAAAGAAAAATTGTGATGAGAGTCATTAATGATATCAGGAAACTGGGAAGGTTGGATATGCCGGTTGTCGTTTTAGGCGTATTTGACGGAGTGCACCAGGGCCATCAAAAAATATTAAAGGCAGCCGTAACTAAAGCCAAGGCGATAAAAGGCACAAGCATAGCTTTGACATTCTGGCCGCATCCGCAGAAAGAAGAGAGCCTGTATTCTTTAGAGCACCGCCTTGAATTGATCGCGCAGAATGGGATAGACGTTTGCGTGGTGATCGAATTCGGCCGTGTATTCGCAGCGATGAAGGCAGAGGATTTTGCGGAAAAAATCCTGATCAAAAAAATAGGCGCTCGGTATATTTATGTCGGCAGCAATTACAGGTTTGGTAAAGGCGCGAGAGGGGGCCGCAGGCTTTTAGAGAAATTATCGAGGGTATATGGTTTTAAATTGAAAGTTTTTGATATGGTCAGAATAAACCATCGGCCTATAAGCAGCACTGCTATCCGTAAATTAATTAAGAGAGGGGATATCGTAAGGGCGGCAAGGTTACTCTCAAGGCCCGTAAGTGTTTTAGGCACGGTAGTCAAAGGGGATTCGTTGGCGCGGGCTTTAGGTTTTCCCACCGCCAATATCGATCCCCATCATGAAGTGCTTCCGCCTTCCGGGGTATATGCCGTAAAGATAATCTTAGGTAAAAAGAAACTCAAAGGAGTTTCCTCTATCGGCACAAAACCGACATTCAAGTCAGGCCGCCTGCAACATATAGAAGTGCATATTTTTAATTTTCGCAAAAATATCTACGGGAAATACCTGGAAGTGCAATTTATTAAAAAAATAAGAGGCCAGGAAAAATTCAGCTCGCGTTTGGCTTTAGCCGAACAGATCAAAAAAGATGTCTCCGAAGCCAAAAAGATACTCTCCCTCCATTAGTCTATGCCACAATATATGCCCGCATAATACAAAATAACCCCTAGTAGTTGTATTTAATAAACTTAGGAAAATTTTTATCTTGACAAATTAGCTAATTTTGACTATACTTTGTCTACAAAGTGGCTAAAAGTGGAGTAAAGTGGAAAGGGACAAAATATGTTCTATGGCGAGTATTTACATTCCATAGACCGCAAGGGTCGTTTAATTCTGCCTTCCAAATTTCGCGAAGTCGCTAAAAATAATTTTATAGAAAAATTTTTTGTTACCCGCGGCTTGGATAAATGCCTCTTTATGTTTTCCGAAGAGGAATGGCGTACGCAAGAAAATAAATTTAAAGCGATCTCTTTTACCAAGCAGCAGGCGCGCACCTTTAACCGCCTGTATTTTTCCGGCGCAGGAGAAGTCATCCCGGATAAACAGGGGAGGATCCTTCTGCCGCAATACCTGAAGGATTTTGCCGCGATCAAGAAAGACGTCGTTATAGTGGGAGTATCGAACAGGATTGAAATCTGGGCGAGGGATGAGTGGGGAAAGTTTTACGGTAATTCTCGCCAGTCTTTTGAAGAAATCTCAGAAAAATTATTAGATATATAGTTTAAGGATTTTGAAAGTGAAACAGGTATTTCATACCCCGGTAATGCTACGGGAAGCTTTGGATTATTTGAATTTGAGCGCCGGTAAAACTATAGTGGATGCGACTATAGGCACGGGCGGCCATAGCATAGAGATTTTAAAGCGCATTACCCCGGGCGGCCGGATCGTGGGTATTGACCGGGATGAGGAATCCCTGAATATAGCGCGCCAGAGGCTGAGTGATTATAGTTCTTCCTGCGAATTCGTGCACGGTAACTTCCTTGATATAGATACTATTTTAAAGGATTTAAATATCGATAAGGTAGACGGCATATTGCTTGATCTAGGTATTTCTTCTTTCCAGCTGGATGATCCCCAGCGGGGCTTTAGTTTTCAGGAAGAAGGGCCGCTGGATATGCGTTTAGACAGGTCCAGTTATATATCCGCGTATGACCTGATAAATAATCTTAACGAAGAGGAGATCTCTTCGATGTTGTGGACTTTCGGGGAGGAGCGCTGGCATAACCGTATTGCCAGGATCCTGGTAAGCGAAAGAGAGAAGCAGCCCATTTCTACTACATTACAGTTAAGTAACATTGTATTAAAAGCGATACCCTATCGTTACCGCTACAGGCATTATCGCATACATCCGGCAACCAGGACTTTCCAGGCAGTGCGGATTGCGGTCAACAGGGAAC
>JALOCE010000164.1 GCA_023227925.1 Candidatus Omnitrophota bacterium | reverse complement strand
GATGAAGAGGCAGTAGTCAGGATCGATATGTCCGAGTATATGGAAAAATTCTCCGTATCGCGGCTTATCGGCGCACCGCCAGGATATGTGGGTTATGAAGAAGGCGGGCAACTCACGGAAAAAATAAGGCGCAGGCCTTACGCGGTAATACTCCTGGATGAAATAGAGAAAGCGCATCCGGATGTATTCAATATTTTGTTACAGATCTTAGATGATGGGCGTCTTACCGACGGCCAGGGCCGCACAGTTAATTTTAAAAATACGGTGATCATTATGACTTCTAATATCGGAGCGGAAATCGTGCAAAAGGCAGGCTCGATCGGCTTTAAGGTAAATAAAGAAGATTCAAATTATACCCAGATGAAGGACAAATTACTTGAGGAGGTCAGAAAGACTTTCCGGCCGGAATTCTTAAACCGCATCGACGATATAATTATCTTTAACCCGTTAACCAAAGATGATATTCATCATATATTGGATGCGGAATTAGAGCCGTTAATAAGGAGATTGAGCCAGCAAGGGATCCGGCTTGAGGTTACCAGGAAGGCAAAGGAGTATCTGGTGGAAAAAGGTTTTGATGTGAATTTTGGCGCCCGTCCCCTGAAGAGGGCTATTCAAAAATACCTCCAGGATCTACTTTCGCTTAAGCTCCTGGATGGTTCCTTCAAGGAGGGAGATAAAATAACAGCTGATTTTGATGCAAATAAAGCCGCTATTTTATTGACAAAGCAATAATTCATGCTAAAATTACTTCCTTAGCATTCTTTTAGTGAGAGTGCTAATGCTGGAGGTTTTATGGTAAGAAATGTCGATTATGATTCCAGGAGAAGGGCTGTTTTGACAGCAGCTATCAATAAATATATCCAGGGGGCTGCACCCGTTGCTTCTGATGATATTGCTGCTGAATTTGACTTAAGCTCTGCTACTATCAGGAATATATTTGCGGAACTGGAGGATGCCGGTTTGCTTAAGCATCCTTATACTTCAGGGGGCAGGGTTCCCACTGATAAGGGGTACCGTTATTATGTGGATTTTCTTCTTTCCCAGGTGGAAATTTTAGACGAGGAGAAAGAACGCATTATAAAAGAATACCATCAGGAGATCAGCCGTCTTGAAGATGCACTAGAGAAGACTTCCGAAATAATATCCGTTATTACGCATTATGCAGGCATTGTTTCTTTCCTGGAGTGGCATGACAGGTTTTTTTATAACGGCATCAGCCGTATTTTAGAACAGCCGGAATTCCAGAGTTTGACTAAGATGCGCTTGTTGATCAAAATGATCGAGGACAAACAGCACTTGATCGAGATCATCAACCGCGATTTTAGCGGAAAAGTAAAAGTATACATAGGTGCTGAATTAGGCTGCCCTGAAATGGAGAATTGTTCTTTGATCGTCTCAAGCTACCAGATAAAAAACAGGCCTTCGGGAAGATTGGCCGTATTGGGCCCGGTGCGTATGGAATACAGGCATATTATTCCGACGCTTGAATATCTATCCGGAGTTTTAACAGAGGCCTTAACGAGGTTTTAATTTAAAAGATGTCTGCGGAAGAGAAAAAAGAAAAAGAAACAAAAGAAGAAAAGATCATCACTCTTAAAGAGGAAGAGTATCTTAGTCTTAAAGAGGCTGCGGATAAATTAAAAGGAGAGCAGGATAAATGTTTACGCCTTCAGGCAGAATTTGAGAATACGCGTAAGCGCCTGGAGCGGGAAAAACAGGATTTTGTCAGGTTCGCCAATGAGGGGATTATAGTAGAGTTGTTAAATGTCTTGGATGATTTGGAACGTACGGTAGAGCTTGCGGAATCCAAGCATCAGGATATGCCGGCTTTTTTAAAAGGCGTCGAAATGATACTCTCGCATCTTTATGATATGCTCAAAGAATACGGGGTCAAACCTATTGAAGCAGAAGGCAAAATTTTTGACCCGCATTATCATGAGGCGTTGATGCAGATCGAAAATAAGGATTTAGCGGAACATACGGTCGTGGAAGAATTACAAAAAGGGTATTTATTGAATGATAGGGTAATCCGGACTTCGAAGGTCAAGGTCAGTAAGAAGTCTGGAGAATAAGGGAGGGCAAAATGGCAAAAGTTATCGGTATCGATCTAGGGACTTCTAATTCGGCGGCTGCGGTAATGGAGGGTGGCAGGCCGGTGATTATACCATCGGCAGAAGGAGCCGGTGTTGCATCAGGCAAGGCTTTTCCTTCTTACGTTGCTTTTACCAAAGACGGCCAGCGTTTAGTCGGTGAGCCGGCAAGGCGCCAGGCAGCGATAAACGCAGAAGGCACTATTCAGGCAGCCAAGCGTAAGATGGGAACGGACTTTAAATTTCAGGTCTTGGGTAAGGAATATACCCCGCAGCAGATCTCTGCTTTTATCTTGCAGAAGATCAAGCAGGATGCAGAGGCTTATCTCGGGGATAAAGTTGAAGAGGCGGTAATTACATGCCCTGCGTATTTTGATGATAATCAGCGCCAGGCTACAAAGGACGCCGGAGAGATCGCGGGATTAAAAGTTTTACGCATCATCAATGAGCCTACGGCAGCATGTCTGGCTTATGGTTTAGAGAAGGCCCAGAAAGAACAGAAGATCATGGTCTTTGATTTAGGCGGCGGGACCTTGGATGTTACCATAATGGAGATGGAGCAGGGCGTATTTCATGTGCAGTCGACATCCGGTGATACACAGCTGGGCGGAACAGATATGGATAAGCTTTTGCTTGAATTTATTGCCGGCCAGTTTAAACGCGAAACCGGGATTGATATAATGAGTGATAAGATGGCGGTGCAGAGGGTGCGTGAAGCAGCGGAAAAAGCTAAGATTGAATTATCTTCAACAGTCAGCACAGATATTAACTTACCTTTTATTACTGCTGATGCCACGGGCCCGAAACATTTGACCATGAACATTACGCGGGCAAAATTAGAGGATTTGGTTTCTCCTATAATTGAGAGATGCCGTCATCCTATGGAGCAGGCCATAGGCGATGCAAAAATTGCTGCTAAAGATATCGATCGCATCATCATGGTCGGCGGCCCGACGAGAATGCCCATAGTCCAGAAATTTGTTGAAGATTATGTAGGTAAAAAGATCGAGCGCGGAGTTGATCCGATGGAATGCGTGGCTTTGGGTGCAGCGATAC
>JALOCE010000163.1 GCA_023227925.1 Candidatus Omnitrophota bacterium | reverse complement strand
AAAGCCGCATTATAAGGTAAAAGAAAACGACGAGATCAGGATATCCGTAGAAGAAGAAGAGCCGGCCGGCCTTAATAAGGCGGAAGAAATTCCGCTGGATATAATTTATGAAGACGAAGACCTGGCGATAATAAATAAACCGCCGGGATTGGTGGTGCA
Source organism: Candidatus Omnitrophota bacterium (assembly GCA_023227925.1). GTDB lineage: Bacteria > Omnitrophota > Gorgyraeia > Gygaellales > Profunditerraquicolaceae > JALOCE01. The sequence continues at coordinate 3,035 of JALOCE010000163.1, read as the reverse complement.
TCCGGCGCCGGGAAATTCCGCGCACACATTGGTAAATGCGTTATTGTACCGTTTTAAGGAACTGTCCAGTGTCAACCCGCAGAGGCCGGGGATCGTGCATAGGTTAGATAAGGAGACGTCGGGCCTTCTGGTGATCGCCAAGAATAATTTTGCGCATTTGTCGCTGGCCAAGCAATTTGCAGAACACTCTATCAAGCGAAAATATATAGCTATCGTCAAGGGGAGAGTGGAGTTCGATGAAAATGTCATCGAGCTGCCTATCGGCAGGCATCCGAAAAAACGTAAGAGCATGGCGGTATCTTTTCTGGAAAATACAAAATACGCCAAGACTTACTACCGCACCTTAAAACGCGCAGATAACTTTACCCTCCTGCAATTAGAGCCTTTTACAGGCAGGACGCATCAGTTAAGGGTGCACCTTGATTTCCTGGGGCATCCTATTTTAGGCGATACCAAATACGGCAGCAATAATGCGTTCAAGCGCCTGGCCCTGCATGCTGAATATATCGGTTTCCTGCACCCGCGCACAGAAAAATTCGTAGAGTTTTCTTCCGATATGCCGGAGGAATTTAAAGAGTTGTTATCCCGCCCCTCCAAGAATAAATAACTAATAAATTACTTGATTTTTTATAACTACTGTTATATTATAATGTTAAATAGGGTCGGAAAAACAGGTAATAAAAATCAAAAGGAGGAATGATGGAGGGAAAAATTAAGACATCCATATTATTGTTGATCGTATTAATAATAATTTCTTTAGCATTAGCAGGATCCGTCCTTTTCCTTTTACAAAAAGAGAAGACCAGAAGTTTGTCGCTTCAGCAGCAACTGGAAGAGACAACTACAAGATTGAAGATGACTGAGGCAAGGCTTGATGATTCCAAAAAAGTTGCCGCAGGGCTGGATAGTAAATTAAAAGAGGCAAGTGCCAAGATAGATAAGTTGACTAACGAAGTAGCAGAAGAGAAGAGCGCAAAAGAAGAAGCATTGATCCAGGCCGGGCAATTGAAAGCGGATTTAGAGCGGCAGAAGGGCGTAAAGGCAGATCTAGAGAGCAAATTAACTCAGGCGCAGCGGGATGTAGCCAAGGCCCAAGGCCAGGTAAAAGATTTATCGTCTAAGAAAGATGATCTCGAGAAGAAAGTAAAAGATTTAGAGGCCCGTTCTACGCAAGGCCAGGGTGTGGAGTTGGGTACAGTTGTGGTCACGCCTGAAGCTGCTACCACAGCAGTTACTGCTCCTGTCGCAGGGAAAACTACGGTCAGGGCAATCAGCGATACGACAGTCAGGAATCCTACTCCAGCCGGCGAGGGAAAGGTATTAGTCATCAATGGCGAATATAATTTCGCGGTAATAAATTTAGGCAGTAAAGACGGAGTAGAGCTCGGCCAGGTCTATTCTATTTACCGCGGCAATAAATATATAGGCGATGTCAAGGTAGAAAAAGTCCACGATTCAATGGCCGCAGCCGGTTTCTTGAATCCGGATACAAAAGATAAAGTCACCGAAGGTGATAAAGTAGTCCGTAAATCTAAATAATAATGGGGTTTTCTTTAACCGGCCCTGTTACCCATATCAAAGGGGTACTTACTCTGCCGGGCGATAAATCTATAGCCCACCGTGCGATAATCATCAGCGCACTCTGCCGCGGTAAAACTAAAATTGAAAATTTTCCTGCCAGTAAAGACTGCCTTTATACGCTTAGTGTTTTTAAGAAATTAGGCATAAGGATAGATCTTCGTTTTTCCCGGGAGATCGTCGTATATGGAAAAGGGCTTCGCGGGTTGGATAAACCTGCAGGCCCTATTTTTGTGGGCGAGTCCGGCACCACTCTCAGGCTCCTTCTGGGTGTATTTTCCGGACAGGATTTTAAAGTAAAATTGATTACAGCCAGGTCTCTTTCCCGCAGGCCGATGTTACGCGTAACTCTTCCCTTAAGAATGATGGGTGCCCAGATTAGCGCGAATGGAGACCCTCAGAAAGAAGAATACCCTCCGATCACAATCAGAGGAGGCAGGCTTGAGCCCATTACCTATAATATCCCCGTAGCTTCTGCGCAGGTAAAATCCGCAATATTGCTGGCCGGGCTTTTTTCCAGGGCCAAGACTACAGTCTTCGAACCCGTAGCTACGCGCGACCATACAGAGCGCATGCTGAAGTTATTTAAGGCAGATATAAAAGTCAAAGGCAATAAAATAGTTATAGCAGGGGATAAAGATTTATCCTCTCCAGGCAGGGTATACATACCGGGGGATATCTCTTCGGCAAGTTTTTTTATTGTCTTGGCAAATATATTGCCTGATGCAGAGATTACCATCAGAAGAGTGGGCATCAACCCTTCGCGCACAGGTATAATTAAAGTTTTAAAGCGGATGGGCGCAGATATCCGCTGCGCCAGGGATAAATCCCCGGTATCGAAATTTGAGCCTATGGCAGATATAACAGCCAGATCCAGTCTTTTAAAAGGCGTGATCGTAGAAAAAAGAGAGATCCCTTCCTTGATAGATGAATTGCCTATTTTAATGGTGGCGGCTTCCCTTGCAAAAGGAGAGACCGTATTTAAGGGCGTAGGAGAGCTGCGCGTAAAAGAGACCGATCGCATAAGATCCATGTCCGAAAATTTAAGAAGAATGGGTGTTCCTATAAGGATCATCAAGAATGCCAGGTCAGAGGATATCGTTATAAAAGGCGTAAAAGAGCTTAAGGGTACAAGAGTTAAGAGTTTTAGCGACCATCGCACAGCTATGAGCATGATTGTCGCGGGCCTGAAGGCGCAAGGGGCAACCTCCATAGATGATATCAGCTGCATAGACAAATCCTTCCCGGATTTCTTAAGTATCCTGAAGAAATTAATACGATAGCATAAATAACTTTACTATTCTTTTTAGCGTCTGTCTTTTCTGTGTTTCTCGCTAGCGCCAATAGCTTTCCGGCTTTGTCTTCGCGTGCTGAAGTTTTTCGCCGTGCACTACGGGTTACTCGTTGCCTCCGTCAGTAGACTTACGTGAGGAGATAGCACTCCGGCAACTCGTAAT
>JALOCE010000162.1 GCA_023227925.1 Candidatus Omnitrophota bacterium | reverse complement strand
CAATATCCCCACATAACCGCACATCTCCCAGAGGTAATAGAACGGCCCCCAGTAAGGAACGCGCAGGGCATCGCCGTAGAATTCCGGCAGGAGATAGGTGATCAAATTCCGCGGAGGGAATGAATAAGCGATATTAAAATCATAGGATGCCAGCGAGCGGTTCGATAACCTGCTAAATTCCCAGACAGGGATCAATTTCAAAGCAGCAATGCCTATCCCTATGATAAGAAAAATAAATAAACAGCTAAAATTGAATTTAATCCCCGAAAGGCTTTTATGCCTGTATAAGATCATCGCCGAGCGAAAAACAAAATACAAAACTACCGCCAGCACACTATAATATGTATATTGCGGATTGCCTGCCAATATCTGAAAACCCAACGCTACCCCTGCGTAGATAGCATAGGCCAGCCTCCTCTTCTTCAGGGCCATCTCCAAGAAGAGGAATATAACCGGCAGCCAAAAATAAGTATTTATCGTCAACAGGTGCCCGGCAAAACAACGTAAAAACACCAGGCCGCTGAACATAGCGGTTAATCCCGAAACAGAAGCCGCATACCAATCCAGATCCAGGTATTTTACAAAAATACAGGTGGCAATCCCGATCAACAGGATGTGCAGCATAAAACTGTAATTTATGAGCAGGTTAAAAGGCAGGAATAAAAGGATAAAATTCAGGGGATAGAAAAACTGGTTTTGGGGATTGGCGATCCAGGGCGTGCCGCAGAAAAAATAAGGATTCCACAATAAAAAAGTGTTTTGCAGGGAATCCTTTTCCAGGGATTTTAAGGCGCCAAAATAACTAAAGACATCGCCTGAAAAACCATGGCTGATCAGCCTGTCGCAACCGGATATGACACCGCCAAAGACTATCAGGTTCAGCAGGAAAAAAAGCAGGATAATAAGTAAGAGCTCTTTTCTCCTCATCGCTAGTTACTTCGTGGGCCTGGCTTCTTCATATTGGCATCCCTCATAATGAAGAATAGCGAATTTAAAAATACAGGCAGCCTTGATAAAGGCAAGACCTTCTTTAAAAGCATCTTTGCCAGATAAAACGGCCTGAAATAAAATTTACGTATAGCAAGCCTGCGCAGCGCGCCTAATTCCTGGGGTTTCAAATATTCATTATGCCATACACTGGCAATACCTGACTGGTCAAGGATATCCAACTGGCTATCGTCAATAAGATGCTGGCTGATCAGGTCTTTTCTTAAAGGCGTCACCAGCTTCGGCACATAGACATTGAAAGAAGCGAAATCGCATTTTAATTCCAACGCCAGATCGATCGTCGCAAGGACACTCTTCTCATCTTCCCCGGGAAAACCCAGGATAAAAATTCCCACGGTATCAATGCCTATTTTCCGGCAGAGCTTAAAAGCAGCTTTAATATTTTCCTGGGTTACGCCGGGCTTATATTTACTTAAGATCTCCGGATTAGCGCTCTCCACTCCCAGCATGACGGTGTGGCAACCCGCTTTTTTCATTGCCCGCAATAATCCTTCTTCGGCAAGGTCAGTCCTTAAGAAACAAGTCCAGGAAAATTTCCCGATCTTTCGCATTTCTTCGCAAAGTTTGAGGGTGCGCTCTTTATTCGCCGCAAAAGACTGGTCTTTGATAAATAATTCGCTGATGCCCAAAGAATGGATCTGCTTTAACTCGGCGAGAACATTATCCAGGCTTCTTAATTTAAAACCCAGGGTAGGATAAATACAAAAACGGCATTGAAACGGGCAGCCGTAATCCGTTAAGAGCGTGGCAAAAGGCAGCCTCTTAGCAAAAGGGAAAGAATACCTCTTGCGCAGAAATAAATCGTGCCGGGGTAAAGCAATAGTGAATTCTTCCGAGGGCTTGCTTTTTTCGGGGAAATAAAATTTTCCTTTATCTCTGAAACCCAGGCTTTTAAAGTTTTCGCGCTGGCCTTCGGCATACGCTAATATCTCGCAACTCGTAAAATCCAAAATCACCGCGTCTATCCATGTATGATTTATAAAAAATTGCTCTTCCAGGAAGATGTCGCCGAGCCCGGCAAAAAGCATCTGCGGATGGGAACGTTTTATTTTAAAAAGGAAATCAAAATCGTCTTTCCAGGAGGTGCTGCCGGAGAGAAAAATCAGTATATCCGGATGCAGGGATTCTATGAGCTTTTCGGTAGCAGAGAAATCGAGGTTTTCTACGATGGCATCTACTACACTTACCCGATGCCCCGCAGAAGAGATTGTGCCGCTTAAGATCAATAGGTCTACGGGATGTTCCGCGTATCCGGCCTTGGTTACCTTGCTGCAGAAATAATCGCGGCTGTAACGCATCCTGCCCGGCGGATTCAATAACAAGAAATGCATAAAACTTACTCCGGTTAGTTAAAGGATGTATTGCGGCAGTTGTTCCTGGCCTGTCGTGCCTTCTTTTTGGGGTGGAGCCTTGGCCTTACCTTGAGCCACCTCTATTTCAAAGGCTTCTGTAGAATAACTTTTGTCTTTGATCTTGACCTGGCTGGGTTCGATCTTTAATTTACCTGTGTTTTTAGGCAACAAGACATAAATGAATACAGATGTATTTTTTATCCCCTGCTTATCAAAGGTAAGGCTGGAAGACTGCGCTTGCGAAAAAACATTAAAATCCTTAAATGCAGGTAATTGCGGGTAAAGGGTATTTTGTTCCGAAGAAGTAATTATGATTTTATAGGTAAGGTGATCATCCGTGGTCATGCTCGCCTTATCTACTTCTGCTTTTATACCCGTCTCGGCAAAAGTATCTAAGGCCGGCAACAATAGAAATAAAACGGTAAGCAAACCGGCTGCTCTCTTCATAATACGATTATTATACATTGTGTAATTGTAAAGGCGAGGAATATTTTCGGCTAGAACTGGTAGGCAACACCCAAAAGGCCAAAGTAAGAATTTATCCCCGTATTGGGATCTTTTATACCGCAATTGGAAACATGGCGGTAACGGCCTTCAATGGTAAAAGCGGTATTCTTGGTAAAGAAATAATGCGCGCCGACTCCCGCATATTCAAAGAAATTGAACTGCGTACCTTGCAGTTGAGTATGCTGGGTAGTATAAAGAAGCCCGGGGCCAGCTTTTATATAAGGCTGGAATTTCGAGGTTTCCGGAAGAAGCCCTACCTTCAATATGAAACCCAGGCCTAATTCAACATTGGCATTTTTTTCGATAACGGGAGAGATGGACGGCTCTACCAGGAACTGTAACAACATCGGAGGATTAAACCCTATTTTTTT
>JALOCE010000030.1 GCA_023227925.1 Candidatus Omnitrophota bacterium | reverse complement strand
ATGCCTTGTTTTGTTTTCGAGCTGACTTTAATATACGGAATCTTATTTTTTTCCAGGTAATTTTCGGCTGCTTTACCCGACAGTTCGCATTTATTGATCACGAATAAAAACGGCAGCTTCTTTTTCCGAAAGATTTCTACTATTTCCTCTTCGAAGCTATCGATAGCTGTTTGCGGCTCAACAACAATTAATCCCAGGTCAGTTTTTCTTAATACAACTTGCGTACGTTTAATCCTTTCTTCGCCCAAGAGACCTTGATCATCGATGCCCGCAGTATCAATTAACATACAGGGGCCGATCGGCATAATCTCCATAGCTTTGTATACCGGATCTGTGGTTGTGCCGGCTATCTCCGAAACGATAGCGGTATCCTGTCCGGTTACCGCATTTATCAGGCTGGATTTACCGGTATTTCTTTTGCCGAATATCCCAATATGCAATCTATTGCTTGCAGGCGTCCTATACATTCTCTCTCCTAACCTAGGGACGGTTCTCAACTCAAAGCAGAACTGTCCCTTCTAATGGGGACGGTTTTCCTTTGTTTCGAGAACCGTCCCTGAATTTAAGTGAATCTCCTATTGAATAATCAATGAATCTACCGATATTTTTGGCCATACTATCCATACAAAAGTTACAATTACCGACCGGCTCATCAACGCATCTTTTACCCGGATAGATTTCATAAAGCTTCCTATACGGCTGGGGGGTAAAATTAGGCATTAGAACATTCGCCCCGCATTTTAAACCCTCAACCCTGTAATCCTGATCCAGGCTTCCTAAAGCAGTTGTCGCCGGAATATGGGTATTTTTAGTGACTATCCGGGCCAGCGCGATCGTCTTTAAACAAAGGGCTGCGTCGCCTTTAGGGTCTTGCGACATCCTAGTATCTTGGTGCGGAATGAACGGACCTATGCCAAGCATATCGAAATTACCATGCTTAAAAAACTTGATGTCTTTAGCGACCGTTTTCAAGCTTTGGCCGGCAAAACCAATTATATTTCCCGTTCCTACCTGGTAACCCAAACCCCTTAAATCGTCAAGGCAGGCCATTCTTCTGGCAAAACTCATACCCTTATGGATTGATTCATAAAGTGCTTTATCCGAAGTTTCTATCTTTAGTAAATAACGGTCTGCACCGGCCTGTTTCCAGAGCCTGTATTCATCCGCGCTTTTCTCGCCCACAGAAAGTGTTATTGCCATATTAAATTTAGATTTTATTTTTAATATAATATCCCGCAGCCATAAGGCATCTAAACCTTCTTCCTGGCCGGATTGCAGAACCAGAGTTTTAATATTGCAGGAGCCCAGATAATCTACCGCCTTGATCAGTTCATTCTCAGTCATCCGGTAACGCTTTAGCCTATGGTTAGATTTGTTCAGCCCGCAATAAAAACATTCCTGGGCGCAAAGATTGGAAAACTCGATTATCCCGCGCAAAAGGATTCCGTCACCGCAGAATTCTTTTCTTATATTGTCGGCGAAAGAAAATAATTCATCCAATTGCCCCTTTTGGGTTAAAAGTAATACCTGCTCCATATCTTTAAGGTCGGGAGTTTCGGCAGAATAAATCTTATTTAAAAGTTTAGCCAGATTAAACATATTCGTCTCTTATCCCTGAATCAACATGCGCAAAAAATAATTTCAAGCTTTTCTGGTCATCTTGATCCAGTTTATTTAGATAACGGCCGATCATTTTATAGCCTGAATCCTTAACTGCCTGCGATGCAAAATCATCAAGATACTCTTTAAGGGTCACCAAGGCATTCATACTACATTTACCCTTGATTGTTCCGGGCTTAGCCAACTGCATAAAAGCCTTGCCGGTTCTTTCCATCCGGTAACAGGCAGCGCAGAAACTGGGGATATAATCATGGCTGATAAGGGTACCCACAATCTGATCAAGGCTGCGGTGGTCGCCCAGTGAGAATTGGCCTCCTGCCATATCTTTATCCTTGGTTGAGTATCCTCCCGGGGAAGTACTCGATTCCGCGCTTACTTGAGAAACTCCCAGGCTTAAAAGCCCGTCCCGCATTTCGGCGTTTTCGCGGGTAGACATAATTATGCCGGTGTACGGCACGGAAAGCCTTAAAACCGCGACAATCTTTTTAAACTCATCATCCGTTATCTTATGCGGAGGATTAAAAGACAACTCTGAACCTTCTGCCGGCTCGATCCTTGGTACGGAGATTGTATGCGGACCGACTTTAAATTTTCCCTCCATATGTTCGATATGACTAAGCAACCCTAAGGTTTCGAACTTATAATCATATAAACCATAAAGCACCCCTATCCCTATATCATCTATTCCTGCCGCAAAAGCACGGTCAACCGCATCAATCCTGTTATCAGGGTCGCTTTTCGGCCCTTTTGGATGCATGCGCAGGTATGTTTCCTGGTGATAAGTTTCCTGGAAAATCTGGTAGGTGCCGATACCCGAACTTTTAAGTTTTTTAAATTCACCAATACTTAACGGAGCGCAGTTTACATTAACCCTTTTTATTTTATTTTTCCCGGCTTCTGCGGCATAGATAGCCTTGACTGCATTTACATAATAATCGACGTTATCCTGGCCCTGCGGCGCTTCTTCCCCGCAGACCATCAGAATCCTTTTATGCCCGCGATTTAAGAGCCATTCGGTTTGAGCCTTGATTTCAGAAACAGTTAAGGCCTTACGTTTTATTAACCGGTTATCGGATTTAAATGCGCAATACAAGCAGGCATTTGCGCAGAGATTACTGATATAAAGCGGGGCAAAAAGAACTACCCTTCGGCCATAGATGGCGTCTTTGACCGAGCTTGCAGCGGCAAATATTCTTTTAACGTGCTCCGGATCATCAGTCGTAAGTAAAGCGGCGGACTCGCTTAAAGACAGGCGCTTAAGCGATAAGGCTTTATTAAGGATCTTATCCAGCAAGCCGCTCTCGGCTTTTTGGGCATCCTTTAACAGATTATTTATTTTTTCCTGGTCGATATATATCATTTTAAAATAATCACTTTCTTTTTACTCGGGTTTACTTAATCCCGATTTTACGCTTACTCCTTCGATCTTTCCAAGCTTACCGGTCAATGAGCCTACCTCATCGGTAGTAGCATCAACTATCAGAACAATGACATTCAGATCTTTCTTAACATGGGGAATACCCATGCGTCCGGCAATCATCTCGGCAAATTCGGTGAGAACTCCGTTTACTGCAGGAGCTGCCTTTTTGCGGTTGTGAATGATTATACCTACAAAACCTAAACGCTTATCCATATCCCCTCCTTGTTTAGCAATACATCCGGCGCTAATCTGTATTGCGAGTGTGCGCCTGGCGGCGAAAAAAATCCCAATCCTTTCCTAAGAAAGAACTGGGATTTACGATTCCAATTTTCCCTAGGTTTAGAAAACTCCTTACCGCAGGATCAATATCATGCCTTCGCCGGATACCGGCGATTATTTCGCGTAAATCGGCCTGGCCTTATAACGAGTATGCAAAAGCTTTTCCGACTTTTCGCCTAAAGGCTTGCCCAAAAATTCTTTATAAAGCCTTTTAATATATGGATTCTGATGGCTGCAGCGGACCTGCTTATCGTCATCATCCTGGTATAAAGCGAGCGCCCTTTTAATCCTTAACTCATCCGTAACCATATAGGGTTGCCCGCCTCCTCCGACGCATCCCCCGGGGCAGGCCATGACTTCGATAAAATGATACGGCAATTCCTGGTTATTCTTCTTGGCTTCCTGGACCTTCTTGATGATATATTCAACATTGCTTAAGCCATGGGCAATAGCGATTTTAAGTTTTTTACCGTCAATTACAACTTCGGTTTCTTTAATCCCTTTTATCCCGCGGACATTTTCAAATACCACGTTTTTCAATTCTTTACCGGTAACAAAATAGTGGGCGGTCCTAAGGGCTGCCTCCATTACGCCTCCGGTTGCCCCGAATATTACGCCGGCTCCGGCATACTCGCCCAGAATACTATCGCACTCTTCATCAGGAATGCTGTCAAAATCTATACCCGACTGCCTGATCATCCGGGCAAGCTCCCGGGTGCACAGAACGGTATCAATATCCTGGAATCCCGAAGCGAACATCTCGTCGTTACGGGTGATCTCATATTTCTTGGAAGTACAGGGCATGATCGAAACCATATATATCTTAGCCGGGTCGATCTTATTTTTCTCTGCATAATAGGTTTTAGACAGCACCCCTAAAATTTCATGGGGCGATTTACAGGAAGAAAAATGCTCGATCATGTCGGGATAAAATTTCTCCATGAAATCCACCCACGAAGGACAGCAGGTAGTGATCAGAGGAAGAGGGTTTTTCCCGCGCAACAACCTTTCCTCGAATTCACTGGCTTCCTCCATGATCGTAACATCGGCGGCGAATGAAGTATCAAAAACCGCATTAAACCCTAAACGCCGTAAAACTGCATAAAGTTTTTTGGTTAAATTCTTACCTTTATAACCGAAGGCTTCGCCTATAGAAACCCTGACCGCAGGCGCAATCTGCACCACGCAATATTTCTCCGGATCCTGTAAAGCCTTCCAGGTTTGAGAAGTATGGTCCTGTTCAACAAAAGCCCCTGTCGGGCAATGAGCCGAACACTGGCCGCACCTAACACAAGGAGAATCTGCCAACTGGATATCTCCGGCGGGAGATATCCTGGTCTTGATCCCTCTTTCCAGGAAAGAAAGCGCCCAGACATCCTGCATCTCCTGGCAGGCATAGACGCACCTTCCGCAAAGGATACATTTTTTCGGATCCAGGTCTACCGCCCTAGTGGAAGTATCGATCGGTAAGTCCCTGATAAACTGGGGAAAAGACTCATCTTTTATCCCGAATTCCGCAGTTAACTTCTGCAATTCGCATTCATTATTCCTTCCGCACTTAAGACAGTCATTAGGATGATTGGATAGAATCAACTCGATGACGGTCCTTCTGATCTCGATAATTTCAGGATCATGGGTTATCACATCCATTCCTTCTTCAACCGGCGTACAACATGCCCTGAGCATTTTTGACGACCCCTTGATCTTAACAATGCAAATACCGCAGGCTGCCGAAGCAGGAAGATCGGGATGCTTGCATAAAGTAGGTATTTTTATCTGCACGCCCTTAGCCGCTTCCAGAATAGTAGTCCCGGATGGAACCCTTACTAATATACCGTTAATTTTTGCTTGCACTATCTTAGCCATTTTTAGTCCTTAGAAATCGCTTTAAACTTACAAACATCTACGCAGCGCCCGCATTTAACGCATTTTTCAGGCGCGATCGAAAACCCTTTTTCTTTATCTCCGCTTATCGCTTTTGGCGGACAGTTAATTACGCACAAACCGCAACGCTTACATTTGTCCCCTACTATCGAATAAGTCACCAGGTGGCTGCATTTTCCCGCCGGACAGCGTTTGTTCAAAATATGCTCGTTATATTCCGGTTCAAAATATTTTAAGGTAGAAACCACCGGGTTTGACGCTGTCTGGCCCAACCCGCACAAAGACGCCTTTTGCATAGCAACGGAAAGCCTGCGCATCTGCGCAAGGTCCTCCGGTTTACCCTGGCCCTCGCTTATTCTCTTCAGGTAACCCAGCATTTGAAAACCGCCTATCCGGCAAGGCGAACATTTTCCGCAGGATTCTTCCACGCAAAAACCAAGATAAAATTTAGGGATATCAACCATACAATCATCCTCATCCATAACAATCATCCCGCCCGAACCCATGATCGAACCTAATTTCTGGAGGTTCTCATAGTCGACCGGAGTATCTAAAAGCGATTCGGGAATTACCCCACCGCTGGGGCCTCCGGTTTGGACCGCCTTTACCGGCTTTCCAGACAAGGTCCCGCCGCAGATATCCATAACAATTTCCCTTAAAGTCGCTCCCATTGCGATCTCGACTAATCCTGAGTTCTTAACCTTGCCGGTTACCGCAAAAACTTTTGTCCCTTTTGATGTCTGGGTGCCGATCTGAGCAAACCATTTACCGCCTTTTGAAATGATCGCAGGTATATTAGCTAAAGTTTCGACATTATTAATTACGGTCGGCTTACCCCACAACCCTTTTACCGACGGGTACGGCGGACGGGGATGAGGGTAACCGCGTTTGCCTTCGATAGAAGAAATTAAAGCGGTCTCTTCTCCGCAGACAAATGCGCCGGCTCCCAGCCTTATCTCTAAATCTAAATTAAAACTGCTTCCCAGGATATTGTTTCCCAGCAACCCGTAAGCATAAGCCTGTTTGATCGCTTTATTGATCCTTTCTACTGCCAAAGGATATTCTGCCCGGATATAAAAATAACCTTTCGAAGCCCCGATAGCAAAAGCAGCAATGATCAAACCCTCGATCACCGAATGGGGATCGCTTTCTAAAACACTCCTGTCCATATAGGCCCCGGGGTCGCCTTCATCGGCATTACAGATAACAAATTTCTGGTCGCTTTCCACTTCACGGGCAAAATTCCATTTCATCCAGGTCGGATACCCTGCTCCGCCTCTCCCCCGGATACCGCTGATTTTTATTTCTTCGATCAGTTTCTGCTGTCCTAATTCGCCGAGGACTTTCTTTAAACCTGCATATCCGCCGCTAAAAATATACTCATCGATATTCTCCGGGTCGATATTTCCGCAATTACGTAAGACAATCCTGTGCTGCTTTACCTTAGGCCTAAAAACCAGCTCTTCGATAATTTTACCCTGCAGGATAGAATCAACTATGCGTTTTATGTCCGTATCCTGGACGTTAATATAGGTATTTCTATCGGGAAGCATCTTTAGCACCAAGCCCTTGTCGTATACCCCGATATCGGCAACCCTGACTAACAGAATTTCGGAATGCAGGTTATTTTCGCGCAGATAATCCAATAGATGGGTATAAAAATCCCGGGTTTTATCCTGCCTCTTTAAATCGGTATCTTTTATTAAAATAACCTTGTTATACATTAGCTTCCTTTTCTAGATCAAAACCTCAAATATGCAGTCATTAACCAGCATCTTGGAAATAACATGCTTTTCCAGTATTTTAGTAGCTATCTCTTTGTTTACCGTGCCGTAGACTACTGAAGGCAGGCCCGAGACGCTTACCTCAACCAGGGGTTCGGCATAACAGCTGCCTGCGCAGCCGCATTTCTTTATATCTATCTGTAAATTCCTTTTTTTCACTTCTTCGGCAAAAAAATTATAAACCTCCTCGGCCCCGGCGGCGATCCCACAGCTGCCCATACCGACTTTAATCCAGTCTTTGGGCGCCCCATTCGGCGCCTTTTGCATTTTCTCTAAATCAGCCGGGCTTAATTTATTCATAACTATTATTCCTCTTTAATGTATTTAGATAAAATGTCGGCAATTTCATTCTTTTTCACCTTGCCGTAGACCTTATTATCGATCATCACTACCGGCGCCAACCCGCAGCAGCCCAGGCACCTGACAGCATCCAGGTAAAAAAGCCCGTCTTTAGTGGTCTGACCTTCCTGGATGCCTAAGATACTTTTTATTTCTTCCAGGATAACCGCTGAACCGCGCAGATAACAGGCTGTACCCATGCACAGGGCGATCCGATGCTTTCCTGGAGGCTCCAATTTAAAATAATTGTAAAATGTAATAACTTCATAGATCCGGGCCAAGGGAACATCGAGCATCTTGGACAGCTCTAAAGATAATTCCCTGGGCACATAACCATGATGGTTCTGGATCTCATGCAAGATCATGATCAGGTTGCCTTCTTTATCCTTCCACTTCTGGACCAATTCGACTAATTCGGGATTAAGTTTTTTATGTTCCATGGCTATTGAATTTAGTTTTAATTTCCCAATGATTTTAAAGTCTACTTTGTCTTCCTAAGCGGGGACTAAAGGCAAGAACTTCAGAAATCAGCGTAGAAATTTTATCACAACTTATCCAAAAAACAAAGAATAAATAACTATTTCACTTCCTTACGCTCTGTATAATGCGTATGCAATAAATGATGCGATTTCTCGCCTAAAGGCTTAATTAAAAATTCCTTATAAAGGGCTTGCACTGCCGGATTTTCATGGGATTTTCTAAGCGCCTTGTTTTTATCTTCCCGGTAGATTGCCTCAATTCTTTTTAATCTTACCGCTTCATCCGTGGGTATGGGTTGGCCTGCTCCACCTATGCAGCCGCCGGGACAGGTCATGATCTCAATAAAAACATAGGGAGAACGGCCAGCCTTGACCTCATCCAATAAAACGCGGGCATTACTTAAGCTATTTGCCACGGCAACCTTGACTTTTAATCCGTCGATATCAACCTCGGCAACCTTAATCCCGGTAAGTCCCCTTAACTCCATAAAATCCACTTTCTCCAGGTTTTTGCCTGTTAGCACCTCATAAGCGGTCCTTAAGGCAGCTTCCATTACCCCGCCGGTTGCCCCGAATATTACGGCGGCTCCCGTAGAAACTCCCAAGGGCGCATCAAAATCTTCGCCCGCCAAATTTATAAAATCAATCCCCGCTTCCTTAATAAGGCGGCTAGCCTCGCGGGTGGTCAGAACATAATCGACGTCATAAAATGATTCACTTTCTTTTAAGGATAACTTATCTTTCCAATATGCAAAAGCGCTTTTCATTTCAGGACGCTTAGCCTCAAACTTCTTGGCCGTGCAGGGCATGATCGAAACAACCACGATATTGCGCGGGTCGAGATTATATTTTTCAGCATAATAGGTCTTAGCAATTGCCCCAAACATCTGCTGGGGAGATTTACAGCTTGAGACATGCCCGAGTATTCCGGGAAAAAAATGTTCGGCAAATTTTATCCATCCCGGAGAACATGAAGTAATCAAAGGGAGCTTGCCTTTATTCTTAATCCGGCCGATCAGCTCATAGCCTTCTTCCATGATCGTCAGATCCGCTGAAAATTGGGTATCAAAAACTTTGGCGAAACCTAATTTTCTTAAAGCCTGCGTCATTTTAGCCGTAGCCAGAGTTCCCGCCGGCATGCCGAATTCTTCTCCTATGGCAGCTCTTACCGCCGGGGCAACTTCAACAACTACGAATTTCTTAGGATCAGCTAGCTCCTGCCATACCCCATCAGTCGCGCCTTGCTCGGTTATAGCTCCGGTAGGACAAACCAAAAGACATTGGCCGCAATTAACGCACACGCTATTAGCCAGGCCCGAATCGAAAAATGTAGTTACCTTGCTAGATTTTCCTCTTCCGCTAAAATCAATCGCCTTAACGCTCTGAATGCCCGAACAGACTGAAACACAGCGACCGCATAAAATACATTTATTAGGATCACGAACCAAAGAAACAGAGGTTGTATCCAAAGGCAGTTCAGTTTTTATAGTCTTAGGAAACCTTACCTGGCTTATCCCCATATCAAAAGCTAACTTTCTTAATTCGCAGCTTTGGTTCCTATCACAGCAAAGGCAATCTTTGGGGTGGCCGGCTAAAAGCAATTCCATATTTAGTTTCCGGGCATTTCTTACCCGGGGGGTATTGGTCGCTATCTCCATACCTTCCTTAACCGAAGTAACACAGGAGCGGGCAAGATTTTTAGCCCCTTTTATCTCAACCAGGCAGATCGAACAGGCGGCTTCTTTATTAATATCCTTCAAATAACAAAGAGTGGGGATATTTATCCCGTTTTTCTGGCATGCCTCGAGGACAGTCAGCGAAGCTTCACAATTGCAAGGTTTACCATCGATTTTTAAGGAAATATTTTTTGCCATTTTCTAGATACTCTCTTTAACGTCGCACCTTAAACACCTGCCTACCTCAGAATGGGCCTGCTTCACAGAAAGCCCCAAGGAAACCTCTTGGAAATTGTTCTTGCGCCGGCTAAGGTCTAATTTAAGGCCTTCCTGCTTTTTGGTTATTTTTGTTCTCAGGGGAGCCTTAAATTCATAAGAAAATTTACGAAATAAGATTCCGAATCTATCCGTTTTACTTAAAGCAAGGTCTATCGCCCGGGCAGCTTTCTTGCCGCAAGCCATGGCCTCAACGGCGGTAGCCGGCCCCATAGTTAGATCCCCTCCGGCATAAACCTTATCAAGGCTAGTCTTTGAATCAGGGCTTTCTACTTTAACTGTACCGTCCTGATTCACTAAAATTCCGCAATCTTTTATAAAAGCAGAGTCCACTCTTTCTCCGATTGCTAAAAGTACCGTATCGCAGGGTATTTCAAAAACTTCATTGGTGGCAACAGGTTTTCTCCTGCCGGAAAGATCAAATTCACCCAGACTCATCCTGGTTACGCTTAAAGCTTTAACTTTTCCTTTATCGTTTGCCAGAATGGCTTTAGGCCCGGCTAAAAATATAAATTTTACGCCTTCAGCCTCAGCGCCCTTTATTTCATCTTTATTAGCGGGCATATCTTCTTTTTGACGCCTATAAACAATGGCAACCTCGCTGCCTAATCTTAATGCCGTACGGGCAGCATCAACCGCAACATTGCCTGCCCCAATGATTAAAACTTTTTTGCCGATATCCGGTTTTTTACCGACCGCAACATTCTCTAAGAATGCGGTGCCGGATAAAACCCCTTTTTGGTCCTCTCCCGGAATACCCAAGTTCATGTTTTTATAAGCCCCGGTTGCCAGGAATACGGCATCCGAATCTTTGATCTTATTCTGTAAATCTTTTGTCCCGATTTTTTTATTATAAATAATCTTTACGCCCATTTTTTCCACAAAAGAAGTTTCCTTCTTCAAAACTGATTTGGGCAGCCTGTATTCGGGAATACCGTAGCGTAATACCCCTCCGGCTTGCGGATTAGCCTCATAGATAGTTACTTCATGCCCCAGGCGGGCAAGGTAAAAACCGCAGGTTAGGCCGCTGGGGCCTGCGCCGATAATACTGATCTTTTTCCCGGTTTTAGGAAGTTTTTCCTTGACCAAGCGTTGGATAATCCCGGCCTCCTTTTTGCTTCTATATATATTATCGGCGACATATCTGTGAATTTCACCCTGAGCCACAGGATAGTCGATATCCTCCCTGCGGCAGCGCATTTTACAATGGAAATGGCAGATCCTTCCGCTTGAAGAAGGAAAAGGGTTATCCCGGATAATACATTCGAAAGCATCGACCAGGCTTCCTTCCTTAAATAACTGCAGGAACCCCGGTATATTCATATGCAAAGGACAGCTATTTTCGCAAGGGGAAATGAATAAATCCGAACACACCCCCGCATCGCAGCGTTTTTCCTTTATATGTTCTTCATATTCATGCCTGAAATATTTAAGCGTGGTCAAAACCGGATTCGGACCGGTTTGCCCTAAACCGCACAAGGCTGTATCTTTAATCACCGAACCCAATTCGCTCAAATCTTTAAGGTCTTTTTGGGCGGCATTACCTTTTGTAATTTTGCTCAGGATATTTAAATTCTGGGTCAGGCCCTCGCGACAGGGAGTGCATTTTCCGCAGGATTCGCTAGTGGTAAATTCGGTAAAATAGCGGGCAACGTCAACCATGCAATTGTCATCATCCATGACTACCATCCCGCCGGAACCCATAATCGCGCCCAAAGAAGCTAAAGTTTCGTAATCAATAGGCGTATTAAATAAAGAAGCCGGTATACAGCCTCCCGAAGGCCCACCGCTCTGCACTGCCTTGATCTTTTTATTGGTACCCGTTCCTGAACCGATATTGTAAATCAGCGTCTGTAAGGTTGCCCCTAAGGGAAGCTCTACCAGGCCGGTATTTTTTATCTTGCCAACAAGGGAAAAAACCTTTGTCCCTGAGCTGCTGGCGGTACCGGTTTTAATAAACCAATCCGCTCCTTTGGCAATAATCACGGGAACATTACTCCAGGTCTCGACATTGTTGATATTGGTAGGCTTACCTAAGTAACCTTTTTGGGCAGGAAACGGAGGCCGCGGGCTCGGCCTGCCTGAATGGCCCTGAAGCGAAGAGATTAAAGCTGTTTCTTCCCCGCAAACAAATGCCCCTGCCCCTTCAACTAACTCTAAATCAAAAGAAAAACCGCTGTTAAATATATTCTCTCCCAAAAACCCGCAATTTCTGGCATCGCTAATCGCTTTTTTAATTCTCTCTACAGCCAGGGGGTATTCTGCGCGTACATAAATTATTCCGCTCGAAGCTCCCATGGCATATGCGCCGATAATCATCCCTTCTAAAAGCATATGAGGATCGCTTTCGCTTTCATTACGGTTCATATATGCTCCGGGATCCCCTTCATCGGCGTTGCAGATTATATATTTCTTATCCGAATTTTCCTTTTCCATCAATTCCCATTTGATCCCTGTAGGAAAACCTGCGCCGCCCCTTCCCCTTAGCTTTGATTTTTTAACCTCGGAAATCACTGCTCCGGGTTTGGCATCTTTTAAAACTTGTATAAGAGAGCTGTAACCGCCTACGGCAATGTACTCTTCTATATCTTCCGGATTGATCAACCCGCAATCTCTTAAAACAATTTTCTTCTGCCATTTAAAAAACGGCACCTGGTGCCATTCGGGGATATCTTCAAAACCCCTGCCATAATTAACCTGCCCTGTAAGGTGATCCCAGGATTCAATCTTGCATAATGCTCTTTTAGGATTAATCAAGCCCGCTGCTAAATCCTTAACTATCGCTTCTACGTCTTTGGCTAGGACCGAATTCAAAATAACCAGGGGTTTACCGGGAAGTGAAATATTTACCAGGGGTTCTTTGGCGCAAAAACCAAAACAGCCTACTTTAGTAATATATGCCGGGATCTTTCTTTTTAAAAGGACAGCATTAAAAGCCTTGAAAACTCCTTCTGCGCCGTTGCCTATTCCGCAGGTACCCATTCCAACGGCAATACGGATCTTCTTAGGCAATAACTTGGCCAGCCCCTTTTCCCTGATTATCTTTAGATCTTCGGCATTCTTTATTTTCATTTGATACCTTTAACAATCTTGCGTAATTTTTCTGTAGTCACCCGGCTGTAAATATTACCGTCAACTTCGACAACCGGAGCCAGCGCGCACTGTCCAAAACAGGCTACAGTCTTTATTGTAAATTTATTATCCTTGGTAGTCAGGAATGATTTACCATCCTGGCTGAAATCCTCTTCCTTAAAACCGAATGAATTGATCAGAAAATCAAGCAGGTTTTTGGAACCCCGCGTGTGGCAAGCTGTGCCCCGGCAAACGATAATAGAATGTTCCCCCTGGGGAGTAAGGTTAAAGAAAGCATAGAATGTAATGATATTGTATATCCTGGAGACAGGTATATCGGTCTTTTGCGCGATATATTCCAAAACGCCTTTAGTAAGGTACTTATGGCTGTTTATCTTTTGGGCCTCCTCCAGGATCCCCAGGATGCTTCCGGGTTTACCGGTATAATTAGAAATGATCTTGTCTAATTTTGCTTTATCCAGGCCCAGCTCTTCTTTTTCTGCGACTTTAGTCATGACGATATTTTAAGCTTTTCTGGTTTTTTCAGTCACATTGACAAAATAAATAAGGTTTTCCAGTTCAATCTCGACATTTACATTATTAATAATACATCCCTCCGCGCCTTTAAGGCCCAAGGGGGCAAAATTTAGTATTCCTTTGACTCCCGCAGCACAGATCATATCTGCAGCCTGTTGGGCTGCGATATCTGGTACAGCCAAGATGGCTATGCGGATATTGTTGGTTTTTATAAAAGCCTTGATTTCCTCTAGTGGCAGGACCGGAATGGGGTTAGAACGGTTTATCTTAGCCGGATCGATATCAAAACCGGCGATGATTTTTATGCCTTCCTTCTCAAATCCGCGGTAGCGCATAAGCGCGCTTCCGATATGCCCGGCGCCTACTACAATGACCTTTTGCAGCTGGTCTTTACCGAGAATACTGTTTAATTTCTCAAGTAAAGAATCGATCTGGTAGCCGCCTTTTTTATTTCCGGAAATTCCGAAAATAGAGAAATCTTTCCTTACCTGGGAAGCAGTTCCCCCTACCGCATCAGCAAGGTTATCTGAGAAAACTTTCACAAAACCTAAGGCTTGCAGTCTATAAAGAGCGTTTTTATATCGGGAAAGCCGAATGATGCAATTTTTGTTCGTAATCATATTGTTCCGTTTTTCACAATAACAAGATTAATATAGCATCCTGAACTTTTTTGTCAAGAAAATTTTTTAGGAAATTAATGTATAAGGAAGATTACTGAAAGATAGGCAACGGTTGTCGTAATAATGCCCACAACTAAACCAACTTTAAGCCAGGTAAAAAAATCTATCTTCACCCCTTTATTCTTTTCCAATATATCCATAGCGACAATATTAGCGGTAGAGCCGATAATTGTGATATTGCCTCCGTAGCAGGCGCCAAACAGGATCGACCACCAAAGAGGATTGATATTAATATTCAGATTGCCGAGGCTTTGGACAATCGGGATATAAGTAGCTACTACTACCGTATTATCAAGCACTGCTGAAAGCAGGCTGCTTGAATATATCAACACGCCCGACAACATCGAGGGATCGCTAAACTTCTTTAATAAACCGTTCGCCAGAACATCCGAAATTCCGCTGAATTTTACCGCCCCTGCCAATGCAAACAGGAACAGGAAGAATAAAACCGAAGTCCATTCAACTTCCCGTTCAACATAATGACGCATCCTGTCCCTGCGGTAAAGCAAGGCAATGCCGGCAAAAACTATCGGAGTAATCATCAGGATACTGTTTTCCTCCAGCCCGAAAACAGCTTCTATCCTGCGATGGAAGAAAATAGTCACAAGCATCCCGAAAAAGATACTTATGCTTATCTTGGTCTTTTTATCGGTAGGGATCGTAATAAGCGAGATAAAAAATGAGTTTTCTCTTAAGGGGATCAATCTTTCATTCATCTTTTTTATGGTTTTTCTGTACCAGAAAAAGAGGATCATTATGGTCACGGTAAAAACAATGGCAGTAGCCGGAAAGGCATTCCTCATAAAATCTTCAACACTTAAGTTTGCCCGGGCGGCGATCAAAACTCCTACAGGGTTACCAAGCAGCGTTCCGGAAGAGCCGATATTGGTGGCCAAAACGGAGGCCATAATTAAAGGAACGGGGTCGATATCTATAAGGTGGCATATATCGAGGATTACCTTGGCCATTATGATTATCGATGCAACTTCGCCGACTAACCCTGATAATACGCCGGATAAAAGCATGATCATAAAAAAGAGCTTCTTGCCAGTTATCTTCTTGATTCTCAACAGCCGGGTTATAAGCCAATAGAAAAAACCGGCGTCGTTTAGCATGCCAACCAGGATCATTGTGCCTATTAAGAACAAAACTACGTCTAAAGAGGCAAACTTTATAAAATTCTCCAGGTCTATCGAGCGGGACAAAAGCATAATACCGCCGCCTAAAAAAACAAAGCTCAGGCGCAGCTCCCAATAAAGTAATACACCCATGATTGAGGCGCAAAATATGGAAGCAACTATCGCCTGATGGGCAGAAAGCCCGAGATGAGGGCCTCCGAAGACGATAACTAACGTAGTTATGACAAGGCTAAGTAATTTTTTCATTTAAACTATCCTTTAGGGCAAGATTCTTAAAAAAGAGGATTATATATTATTCAGCACTCCATAGCAAGTAATTTTTAATCATCCTGCTTCAGAAAAACATACCACCTTTTGGGATATTACATCCGACATTATCCTTAAATTATTAGTTCCCACTTCATAAACTCCGATTACTTCATCATACCTGGCACACTCTGGGATAAGCTTGATAAATAGATTCTCGAAACGTTTAAGATACTTATCATTGAACAATACTTCTTTTTTCTCCGGGAATAAAGCAAGGTAAAAAATATTCGTTTCTACCAGGTCCTGAAAGAAATGCGTTCCGAAAGATAGTTCCGGCATAAGATTACCGGCTGAAAAAGCTATCTCGGCCAAGGCTGCGACGTTGTTTATTTCAGCGAATTTTACCGGAACCCCTAAAGAGGGAGTTGTAGTGCCCCATCTGCCCGGCCCCATCAGTAAAGCGGGGATCTCCTCTTTGCTTTTTATGATCGCATTCAATTTGCCTACTGTCCGGGCGATTTCATATTTATCGGATAAAATAAGCTTGTTATATTTTTCCGGGTCGACATAAATAATCCATTTTATTTTCTGGGAGATATTCCCGCCCAGGAAATAACCCCTGGAGTCAAACAAAGTTTGTGCTTTATCGGTTTTTTCCGGCAGGCTGACCTTTTGGCCGAGGCCGCGGGTTTGTAAGGGCCGGCACTGTAAAAGATTTATTTTAAATTTACCGCTTTTGTCGTAGTTAACCGTAAATTCTATTTCTACCGGATAGCGGTAGGCTGTCTGCAGTGATTTTAATATCTTTTTGAAATGGTCCACCAGTTTATTGTCTTTAAAGGCTTCATCAAGGGTCAATATCCAATAACTCTTATCCATACCCTTCTGGCTCATCATCTGCATGGATTCGGTATCTTTGACCGCCATCCGCTCGACGCCAGGATATAATTTTGCATTTATAATTTTTTCAAAAAGCACAGTATCAAGAATGTTATCTTTGGTATTAATAATGTCCACCTCATGCTGCGAATATTTTCTTAAATCGTCTTTTTCGGCATACGGCCGCCGGTTAGGTTCGCTTAATGCCAGCATCCTGGGATAATCGCCTTCCACGCGGTTGACCGCCCTGGTCCCTAATCCAAATACCACCCTAAGCATTCCTGCCTCGGGATCGATCTGTTTGTTCCATACGTAGGTATTATAAGAAACGCCGACTCCGGCAAGGTCGGGGAAAAAATACTGCTTATGGTGCGCCCCTGAAACACGCTGGACAAGAAGAGCCATCTGTTCGTCCAGTTTATCCAAGCCTCTTTGCTTTCTGTAGACCAAGGCGTCATTGCTCATTGTGCTTGCGTAAATTCTTTTAACCGCTTCGGCAAATTGGATATACCTCTGCTCAGGGCTGCCCTGGTTGGCCAAAAAGATACTCTCATATTTTCCGGCAAAAGCATTGCCGAAATCATCCTCTAGGAGAGAACTTGAACGGATTATAATCGGGCTGGAACCGAAATATTCGATCACCTGCTGAAAATACTCCATAATCTCTTCCGGAAAAACGCCATATAACATCTTTTCCTTTAAGACCTGGGCAATGTTAAAATATCCTTCTTCGGTTTTATGCTGGACATGCAGTTTCCACCAGCGGTTATGTACTATATAGGAGTAAAATATATCCGACCCGATATAAAACGAATCATGCGACTCGGAAAAGTCCTGCCAGTCGGCAAGCGTTTTGGAAAGGATTTTTCTGGCCAAAAGCATACCCACAGCTTTACCTCCGATAAAACCTGTACCAATCAGCCTTGATTTGATCTCAACCAGTTCCTGCAGGGAAAAATTTTCCAGGGCCAGGGTAAGGATCTTTTTATTCTTAGTGATCATGATGCCGCTGAGCTTTTTAACCATCTCTTTGATTTTCTCTTTGGGTGAACCTTTTTTGTATAGCTCCTCGGCCTCAATAAATAAACGGTCCCAATAATCAAGGTTTCTCTTGACGCTTTCTACTCCCTTTTGACGGATATAATTAAGTACTTTGGCGGAATTAGCGCTATCGGTTATAGGTAAACAGCGATTGAGCTTTTTTAAATGAGGAAGAAACATGGTCGGTGAATACCGATTCCAAACCTTTAAAGGGTGGATATAGGAACTTCCCCCGCAATGATATACATCCAGGAGCAGCTGGGTTGTTTCTCTTATACGGGCTATTGATTTAAAAGAATGGTGATTGCGTAATATCGAAAAATAAGTGACAGTTTTAAGTTCGAAAAGATACGGACAGGTGACCATGAAAAAATCACCAATCATCAGGTCGGTAGCCCAGGCTAAAAGAAGGTCCGAAAGGCAATCGAACACATAATAAGCACCTTCACCTTCCTGTGTGATAATATTGTTCACCTTAGTAGTGAAGGTCTCAAATCCGGCATGGGCATTTAATTCATAACGCTTGATATCCTTCGACGGCTTAAGTAGATCCTTATGCTGGGCAAACCTTATGTATACGACCTTTCTCTTATCTTTAAGCGCGGCTTGCACAAAAGGCTTCACCAGGTCGATATAGTCATTTATATCATCAATCTGCCAGACTACATTGTCTCCGCTCCTTAAACCGGTGA
>JALOCE010000161.1 GCA_023227925.1 Candidatus Omnitrophota bacterium | reverse complement strand
ACCACAACCGGCACAGTAACCGCGCATTTCAATCCTAAATTAGTCCGCTTCGAACTACGACGCTACGGCAGAATATCATTGCTGTGTCAGATTTCAATCCTAAATTAGTCCGCTTCGAACTTTGTCGGCAACCGTATAAGTTCACTGGCACCGAAATTTCAATCCTAAATTAGTCCGCTTCGAACGCCTCGCATCGTGCGCCAGGGTGTGAGATTCTCGAATTTCAATCCTAAATTAGTCCGCTTCGAACCCCCGGATACACCATTAGCATACATCCGAGTTACGAATTTCAATCCTAAATTAGTCCGCTTCGAACTTGGTAAACGGTGCGTAAATGCTCTCGACCCATCGCCATTTCAATCCTAAATTAGTCCGCTTCGAACACCCCGGTAATAGTACCCCGACTCGTACTCGATGTATTTCAATCCTAAATTAGTCCGCTTCGAACGATTGTGAGACCGATACTTCCAGGAACTTGTTCTAATTTCAATCCTAAATTAGTCCGCTTCGAACCCTCGCCACAGGTAGCACCCACGCCACGGCGAACCATTTCAATCCTAAATTAGTCCGCTTCGAACTACCGTATCGATTCGCTTCAGAAACTCTTTGATTTATTTCAATCCTAAATTAGTCCGCTTCGAACAACGAGCTGGAAGTAGTCGAACATACCCCAGCTGCATTTCAATCCTAAATTAGTCCGCTTCGAACACTGTGATGAAATCACGCTCTATCCTGAATCATTTATTTCAATCCTAAATTAGTCCGCTTCGAACCTTTGCCGGTACCTGCACCGGTCGCAGGGACAAAAATTTCAATCCTAAATTAGTCCGCTTCGAACTGATGGAATTGACTCTTGACGATCTCCAAACCCTTAATTTCAATCCTAAATTAGTCCGCTTCGAACTAGTTCGTGCGCGTGATATGCGTTGCCTGTATACCATTTCAATCCTAAATTAGTCCGCTTCGAACGATGTGATAGATGGTGGAAAAAGTGAGGTATTAAAAATTTCAATCCTAAATTAGTCCGCTTCGAACAGACGAACCCGTTGAATGTAATCAATGTATATCCGAATTTCAATCCTAAATTAGTCCGCTTCGAACTATCCACTGCAAGTAGCATCTCCTGGTATTCCTTTCTATATTTCAATCCTAAATTAGTCCGCTTCGAACCGCCCACCCGATCGCGAAACACACGGTTGCCAGTGATTTCAATCCTAAATTAGTCCGCTTCGAACTAATCCTCGGCGGCGGCATTATCTACGTCTCCGGGAATTTCAATCCTAAATTAGTCCGCTTCGAACGACGTCAGTCCAACACTTGTTCTCACGAATCAGTAATTTCAATCCTAAATTAGTCCGCTTCGAACCCCCGGCACATCCGGACATCGAAAATCTGATCCAATATTTCAATCCTAAATTAGTCCGCTTCGAACGACGTCAGTCCAACACTTGTTCTCACGAATCAGTAATTTCAATCCTAAATTAGTCCGCTTCGAACCCCCGGCACATCCGGACATCGAAAAGCTGATCCAATATTTCAATCCTAAATTAGTCCGCTTCGAACGCTGCACTCCAGCGCGGGAATGAGGACGGTATAGCAATTTCAATCCTAAATTAGTCCGCTTCGAACCTCATTTGGAGCGCCACATCCACGGCAATAAAAAGTATTTCAATCCTAAATTAGTCCGCTTCGAACTCACATTTTCCAAGCCCCATAAAGTCCTTTCCTTAATTTCAATCCTAAATTAGTCCGCTTCGAACAGGCAGACAGAACGTGCCCTGGAACGATATCGACAATTTCAATCCTAAATTAGTCCGCTTCGAACCAGCGCTTGTGCGATGATCTCGTATGCTTCTTCAGATTTCAATCCTAAATTAGTCCGCTTCGAACTGATTGTCACAATTGAGGGCACACATCGCAACAGCAAATTTCAATCCTAAATTAGTCCGCTTCGAACTGTTTGAGGTTGCGAGCGTCAATCCCGTGTCAACATAATTTCAATCCTAAATTAGTCCGCTTCGAACGAACAATACAGTCGCCTTGGTGCGGAAGTATATGGATTTCAATCCTAAATTAGTCCGCTTCGAACTTGCTTTTTCAACCGATACTTTTCCACTAAGAACATATTTCAATCCTAAATTAGTCCGCTTCGAACTACAGAGAATTAATTATTGTTCAGACAATTTTTGGATTTCAATCCTAAATTAGTCCGCTTCGAACTGACGTCTACAGGCGACCATGCGGGTATGATCATCAATTTCAATCCTAAATTAGTCCGCTTCGAACCCCATCGGTCGAAACATACGAAATATCGTACCATTATTTCAATCCTAAATTAGTCCGCTTCGAACGAGATCGAGGAAGGTGATTGTTCCTGGATCAAGAAGATTTCAATCCTAAATTAGTCCGCTTCGAACGAGTTTCCGTTTCGCGTTTCGGTCGTCGTCGCGCGATTTCAATCCTAAATTAGTCCGCTTCGAACTAATATAGATCTACATTTTGTTGACCAAGGCGACAATTTCAATCCTAAATTAGTCCGCTTCGAACCACTGGGGACACCAGTGCAGTACCGCTAGAGAAGGATTTCAATCCTAAATTAGTCCGCTTCGAACCTGCTTTTTCGCGCTTCTCAACTTCAATCTCTACCATTTCAATCCTAAATTAGTCCGCTTCGAACTATTATGAGAATGAAAAATATCGGCGCGATTAAGGATTTCAATCCTAAATTAGTCCGCTTCGAACACGATGCCTAGTTGCTTGACCTGGATGATATACTGATTTCAATCCTAAATTAGTCCGCTTCGAACCGATACGGGAACTGTTTGGATTTAGCAACCTCTTTATTTCAATCCTAAATTAGTCCGCTTCGAACGATGCGGCAACATTGATCACATCAAAATACTGGACATTTCAATCCTAAATTAGTCCGCTTCGAACGACGGCTTGGTCTGCCAGAGTCCCTGATATCCACTTATATTTCAATCCTAAATTAGTCCGCTTCGAACAAGTTTGGGACGGGTAAGCGCACTGATCTATATCTGCATTTCAATCCTAAATTAGTCCGCTTCGAACAGCATTCTCCGGCAGAACATCGCACTGGAAGCGCACATTTCAATCCTAAATTAGTCCGCTTCGAACTGATTTGATAGCCTACAGCCATTACCAGTGTCAAAATTTCAATCCTAAATTAGTCCGCTTCGAACATGATATTCTTTACCGACAATCGTTAGGACATTACAATTTCAATCCTAAATTAGTCCGCTTCGAACTCTCCCTACACGATCTATCTTATTTG
>JALOCE010000029.1 GCA_023227925.1 Candidatus Omnitrophota bacterium | reverse complement strand
CCTCGCCAAGATCTGCCTTGCCAACATCGGGGTGATCACCAATATCGGCCCGGCGCACCTGGAATATTTTAAAAGCCTGGACGGGGTTTTCCGGGAAAAGAGCACTTTGACAAAATATCTCCGCCAGCCATCCGTAGCGATATTAAATACCGATGACAGCCTGTTGAAGAAGGGCTCCGCAGCAAAGAAAGATCAGGTTGTTTTTGGGGTGGGGATCAAAAACAAAAGCGATTTTAGCGCATCAAACATCAAAGATCTTGCGGGTAAAATGGAATTTTTAGTCAACCAAAAATATAAATTTACATTAAAGACATTGGGGTATTATAATATTTATAATGCGCTCATTGCGATAACAGTGGCGCGGTTATTTGGTATGGAATATAATAGAATAGTCAAAAGACTGTCCGGGTTCCGCTTTCCCGAAAACAGGCTTAAACTGGTAAGATTTAACAATATACAGTTTATAGATGATACCTATAATTCCAACCCTCTTTCTTTGAAAGCGGCCCTGGAGGCGTTAGCTAGTTTTAAGACGGGGGGAAGAAGGATCTTTGTCATGGGCGACATGCTGGAGCTGGGGAAAGATAGGGAGTCATTTCATTATCAGGCAGGGCTCCAGGCAGCCGGTATTTGCGATATATTTATAAGCGTGGGCAGGCTTTCCAGCCTGGCCTCCGAAGCGTTAAAGGCGCATGGCAGGAGTGTCAAAAATATATTTAATTGCGCGACTTCGCTGGAGGCGCGCGATATCTTATATAAAAAAATATCTCCCCGCCGAGATGATATAGTGTTGGTCAAGGGCTCGCGGATGATGCGCATGGAAGAGGTTTTTAAGGTCTAGTATGCTTTATTTATTACATTATTTACACGATAGCCTTTCTGCTTTTAATGTTTTCCGCTATATTACTTTCCGCGCGGTCATGGCTGCCATGACCGCATTTCTTATCAGCCTTATCCTGGGGCCCCTGGTAATAAGGAAGTTAAAAGAATTAAAGATCGGAGAAAAAATAACCAAAGGGGATAGCCTGAAATTAGACGCGTTGCACCAGCATAAGCGCGATACGCCTACTATGGGCGGGATTTTGATACTCCTGTCTATTGTCACCTCTACGCTATTGTGGGCAGACATATTTAACAGGCAGATAATGATCGTTTTATTCGTCACTATCTGGTTGGGGGTGACCGGATTTATCGATGATTACCTGAAGCAGATAAAAAAGAGGTCTAAAGGCCTGAATGCGGTTACAAAATTGACCAGCCAGATCATACTGGGGTTGATCTTAGGCACGCTACTTTTATGGCATAATCAAAATAGCATAAGCATGGATATCCCATTTTTAAAAAATATTTCTTTCGACTTGGACGGTTTTTTTATAATATTTGTGATCCTTGTTATTGCCGGATCTTCTAATGCGGTGAATCTTACCGATGGCCTGGATGGGCTGGCTATCGGGATCGTGGTTATGGTCGCAATATCTTTCAGTATCTTATGTTATGTCTCGGGCAACATTAAATTCAGCGAGTATCTCCTGATACCTTATATTCGCGGCTCCGGAGAACTGACGGTATTTTGCGCAAGTATGATCGGGGCGGGCCTGGGTTTCTTATGGTATAACTGTTATCCCGCGTCTATTTTTATGGGGGATGTGGGTTCCCTGGCCCTGGGCGGGGCTTTAGGGACCGTAGCTTTATTGATCAGAAAAGAATTGCTTCTTTTGATCGTCGGAGGCATATTTGTCCTGGAAACACT
Organism: Candidatus Omnitrophota bacterium; assembly: GCA_023227925.1. Lineage (GTDB taxonomy): Bacteria > Omnitrophota > Gorgyraeia > Gygaellales > Profunditerraquicolaceae > JALOCE01. The sequence continues at coordinate 16,547 of JALOCE010000029.1, read as the reverse complement.
TTCGGTGATCATGCAGATCGTCTCCTTCCGTCTATTCAAGAAACGGATATTTAGGATAGCGCCTTTACATCATCATTTTGAAGACCTTAAATGGCCGGAAAATAAAGTGATCGTAAGGTTCTGGATCGTCGCCAGCCTTCTGGCGCTATTGACGTTAGTCACCCTGAAGATAAGATAGCCTCGCTTGTTTTAAGACCCTATGAGAAATACGGATTATTTTAAAGGTAAAAAGGTTGCCGTTGTCGGCCTTGCGCGCAGCGGTATAGCTTGCGCTAATTTACTCTTTGAGTTGGGTGACGAGGTAAGTGTAACCGATAATAAAGATACGGAATCAATACGGCTGGCTGCCTCAAAACTAAAATCAAAAGAGATAAAGCTGGAATTAGGCAGGCACAGCCCGAGTTTTATCAAAGATAAAGATCTGGTCGTTATTTCTCCCGGTGTCCCTGCCAATGCCGAACCTGTTGTCTGGGCGGAAAAATTTAACGTTTCGCTTATAAGTGAAATAGAACTGGCTTGGCTCTTGTGCCCGGCAACGGTGATTGCCGTGACCGGCTCAAACGGTAAGACTACAGTCACTACTTTGATCGGTAAGATATTAGAGGCCAAAGGCCGGAAGGCGTTTGTCTGTGGCAATATCGGCAATCCTTTTTCCGGGGAAGTGGCTAAAATGACTGAACAGGATTATGTATCCCTGGAGGTCAGCTCTTTTCAGTTGGAGGCCGTCGATAAATTCAAGCCGAAAATTTCAGTAATACTCAATTTCAGCAAAAACCATCTGGACAGGCATAAGGATATGGAGGAATATCTTAGCGCAAAAAAACACATCTTTATGAATCAGGATAAGACAGATCATCTCGTGATTAATTCCGAGGACAATGTTTTACGGAAATTGACACAAGAGGTGCGCGTGCCTGTTGTTTATTTTTCCAGGATTCCCGGCTTAAGCCCGGACCAGTCCGCGGTACTTACAGTGGCAGGGCTCCTGGGGATAGAGAAAGAATTGTGTTTAGGGGTCTTTAAGGATTTTAAGGGAGTAGAGCACAGGCAGGAGTATGTCGCCGATATTAATGGCGTAAGGTTTATCAATGATTCCAAGGCCACTACTGTGGAGTCCGCGGTATATGCCCTGGAAAATATCGAGCGGCCTGTAGTTTTGATTGCCGGTGGCAAGGATAAAGGCTTGGATTATAGCGGTATCTTAGGATCAGGGCGCAAGAAGATAAAACAGGTTATTTTAATCGGCGAGGCAAAAGAAAAAATAAAGAAAGCCCTTAACGGAGAATTGCCTGTATGCGATGCCGCAAGCCTCCAGGAAGCAGTAAATATCGCCTTTAATAAATCTTCTTCCGGGGATTGCGTATTGTTCTCTCCGATGTGTTCGAGTTTCGATATGTTCTGTGATTATGAAGAAAGAGGAAGGGTTTTTAAAGAGGCTGTCCTTGGTTTAGCGAAAGGGAAGAATTAAAGATGATACGTAATATCAGAATAAACCTGTTTATAATTTCGTTTATCCTGATATGTATCGGCATCATAATGATCTATAGCGCTTCCAGTATTTATGCCTGGGAGAGGTATGGCGACGGATTCTTTTTCCTGAAGCGGCATCTTAGTTTTTTAGCCATCGGGACACTGCTTACTTTTTTGGTAATGAGTGTTGATTACAGAAAATTCAGGAAATTTGCCAAGCCCCTCTTATATATTTCTTTTATATTGCTGGTCCTGGTATTGATACCCGGGATAGGCAGGGAGGTATCGGGTGCGCGCAGGTGGTTCAGGTTTAAGTTCTTAAGTTTTCAGCCTTCGGAATTGGCGAGCCTGGCGATGATCATTTATATTGCGGATTTTATCGCCCGAAAAGGCAACCTGATGCGCTCGTTCCTGAAAGGATTTTTAGCGCCTATGTGTGTCCTGGGATTATTCGCGCTATTGATTCTTGCGCAGCCGGATTTAGGCACCACCTTAGCTTTAGGTGCGGTAGTCTTTATTATGCTTTTTGTCAGCGGGACAAGAGTGGCATACCTTTTATCCTTGGTATTGGCAAGCATCCCCGCGCTCTATGTATTGATATTCAACGTTCCCTATAGAAGGGCGCGTATATTGGCATTCTTAAATCCGTGGCTGGATCCTAAAGGCAGCGGTTTTCAGATCATCCAGTCGCAGATCGCTTTGGGTTCAGGAGGAATATTCGGCGTAGGCCTGGGGCACTCCCGTCAGAAATTGTTTTATCTTCCTGCTGCGCATACGGATTTTATTTTTTCTATAATCGGCGAAGAACTGGGTTTGTTCGGGACATTAGGCGTAATAATATTGTTCATGTTTTTTATCCAGCAGGGGCTTAAAGTAGTAAAAAACAGCCCGGATAAATTCGGATATTTTTTAAGCCTGGGCCTGGTCTTGATGATTTCGCTTAAGGCGATAATCAATATCGGCGTTTCCTGCGGCGTATTGCCTACGAAGGGGCTGCCGCTTCCTTTTATCAGTTACGGCGGTTCTTCCTTTATGTTCGATATGATCAGTGTAGGCATGCTGATAAACATCGCCCGGACCGGAGAATATCCATGAGAGTCCTAGTGGCTACAGGCGCAAGCGGCGGGCATATATTCCCGGCGCTGAGTTTTTTATATGCCTTGAGAGAAAAAGATAAAGGGATAGATTTACTTTTAGTTTTACCGGAAAGAGGCATAAGGGGCCAGATCGTATTTTCCGGCTATGCGGTAAAATACCTTCCTATCTATCCTATTAAATTACGCCTTGATTCCAAAAATCTGGCAGCTTTATTTGCTTTTATAAAAAGTTTTTTCTTGAGCCTGTCTATACTGATTAAATTCAAACCGGATATCGTGGTGGGTTTCGGCAGCATTGATTCTGTTCCCATGGTTATGCTGGCCTGGTTTTTCAGGATAAGAACGCTGATACACGAGCAGAATGTGATCCCCGGAAAGGCAAACAGGTTATTGGCAAAATTTGCAGATAAGACCGCAATTTCATTCGCCGAGACCAAAGATTATTTGCATATCAGCCCGGAGAGGATATGTTTTACCGGTAATCCCATACGCCCGGAATTAAAGAGGCTTGCGAAAAAAGAAGCCCTGGATTTCTTCGGGTTCAATGAAGAGGGGTTTACGATACTGGTGGTGGGGGGCAGCCAGGGCAGCCACACTATCAACATGGCTTTCCTGGGGGCTTTATCGATAATGCAGCCTGGCCGTAGTTTGCAGGTTATCCATATATCGGGCAATAAAGATCTTGATCTCTTGAGCGAACGTTATAAACTTTTAAGCGCGAATGTTAAGCCAAAATTATTTGCTTTTTTGAAAGAAATGCAGTACGCTTATAGCGCATCTGACCTGGTGGTTTCAAGGGCCGGGGCGGCTACCATTGCGGAACTGATAAATTTTTCCCTTCCGGCAGTGATCATCCCATACCCGTTTGCTTATAAGCATCAATCAAGAAATGCGGATATCCTAAAACAGGTCGGCTGCGCCGAGGTGATCGAGGAGGATGCTTTGAGTGCTGAAGCCCTGAAAGAGGTTTTGGATAAATTTATAAATAACGATAAGAGAATAGAATCTATGCGTTCTAACTATAATAATAAATTCAAGCCCAACGCAGCTGACCTGCTTGTAAAAGAGGCAATGTCTTTGAATTAGATGAAAAAGATCATTTTTATTTCAGGATTATTTTTTCTTTTTTTTACGCAGGCTTATGCCGGGAATGACAATTGGAAGATTGCCAAAAGCACCCACTTTATTATACACTATAAAAATGCCACGGAAGATTTCGTAAAACAGGCTTCCGATAAGGCCGAGGAAGATTATGATAAGATCGCCTCGGAATTGGGGTTTAACCGTTTTAATTTCTGGCTTTGGGATAACCGCGCCAAGATCTATATCTATGACAGCCCGGAAGATTATCAGTCTGCTACCGGAGAGGCGGCCTGGTCTGCGGGGACTGCGGTGGTAAAGAGTAAGGTGATCACCGTATTCGTTAGTAAGCCTGATTTTTTTAATACGATATTATCGCATGAAATGGGGCACATTATTTTCAGGGAATTCGTGGGATTCGATAATTACGCCCTTCCGCTCTGGCTGGACGAAGGCGTTGCTTCTTATCAGGAGAAGGCTAAATACGCCGCGGCAAACCGATACATAAGAAAGCATATGGAGGAAGGCGACTTTATGGATTTGAGGCAGCTCTCCCGTTTCAGCGGCCGGGCTTCCGGAGATGACGAGACGGTGAAACTTTTTTATGCCGAGGCATTCAGTATCGTTGATTTTTTGGTGAAGAGATTCGGCAGCGATAGTTTTGTGTCATTTTGCCAGAGCTTAAGGGATAAGAAGGACCTCGAGCAGGCAATAGCATCCGCGTATCCTTTTAAGAGCCTCCAGGCACTGGATGAGGAATGGCAGAAATATCTAAATGAGTAAGCACTATCACTTAATAGGCATCGGCGGTATCGGAATGAGCGGGATCGCGCAGCTTCTTTTACGTCGCAAAGACAAGGTAAGCGGCTCTGATCTGAAAGAAAGCTCTATTACGCAGGAACTCCAAAATCTGGGTGCCCAGGTTTATATCGGCCACCAGAGCGCGAATATCACGGGTGCCGATTTTATTATTTATTCTTCCGCGATACGGCCGGATAACCCGGAGATCACCGAGGCTAAAAAGAAGGGCGTCCCGTTATTGAAGAGGGCCCAGGCGCTGGCAGAGTTGATGCAGGATAAAACCGTGATCACGGTTACGGGCAGCCATGGCAAGACTACCACGGCGTCGCTGGCGTCCTATCTTTTAATGGAAGCCGGGCTCATGCCAAGTGTGGCGATAGGGGGCATCTTAAAGAACATAAATACCAATGCTTCTCTGGGCGGAGGAAAATTTTTTGTTGCCGAGGCAGATGAGTCAGACGGCTCTTTTTTATATTACCGGCCGGACTATTCCATTATCACTAATATAGACCGCGAACACCTGGATTATTATAAAGAATTCAAAAATGAAATAGAGGCTTTTAAGGAATTTTTGCACAGGACAACAGATAACGGCTGCGTTTTTTGTTCTGCGGATGATGCGAATTTAAGGAATATCATCGCAGATTACAAGAAAAGGTATGTTTTGTTCGGCCTGGGAGAAGGAGCCGATATCTACCCGAAGAATATAAAGATCGAAGGGCTTAGTTCCGAATTCGATTGTTTTTATAAAAATAAATTTATAGACAGGTTCCGGCTTGCCTTGGGCGGGATGCATAATATCTCTAACGCGCTCTCTGTTATTGCCCTGGGCCTTGAATTGGGCATAGATCTGGAACACATCAAAAAAACGCTTGCGGATTATAAGGGCGCCAAGAGGCGGCTTGAGATAAAATTCAGCGAGAGAGGGCTTCTGGTCATCGATGATTATGCGCATCATCCTACGGAGATAAGCGCTACGCTTGAGGCAGTAAAAAACTTGAAAAAAGACAGGCTCATCGCCGTATTCCAGCCTCACCGTTACAGCCGCACGCAACTGCTCTTGGATGAGTTCGCTGCCAGTTTCGACGCGGCGGATTATGTGATCATTACGGATATATACGCTGCCAGCGAACCTCCCATCGAAGGGGTGAGCGCGCTTGGTATATGCGAGAAGATAAAAAAACACTCGCCCGGCAAAGAAATCTATTTTTTGACGAAAGATAAGATCAGGGAGCATATAATAAAGGCGATCAAGCCGGGAGATGTCGTGATGATGCTCGGCGCAGGAGATATCGTAAAGATAAGCGATGAATTGGTGGAAGGGCTTAAAAAGTAAGATAAGTTTTAGGGAGCCGCTAAAAAAGCATACGAGCTTTAAGATCGGCGGCCCGGCAGAATTTTTTATCGAGCCGAAAGACGAAAATGATTTAAGGCTGTTACTTATTGTCACGAAGAAAAATAATATGCCTGTTCTTTTACTCGGGGCAGGAAGCAATATTCTGGCAGGCGATAAAGGCGTTAAAGCAGCAGTCTTAAAATTAAACGCTCTTTCTTTTAAAAAGATTTCTTTTAAGGATTCTCATCTGGAAGCGGGCAGCGGCCTTATGCTTGGGCAGATCGTAAAAGCTGCGCAAGATCACGGCCTCTCCGGCATAGAGTTTTTAGCAGGGATCCCCGGCACGGTGGGCGGCGCATTGATCATGAATGCCGGCGCCTGGGGGAAGAATATCGGAGATGCGGTCAGCAGGGTAAAAGTAATGGATTATAATGGTAAAGTAAAGGTCCTCAAGAGGAAGGATATAAAATTTGCTTACCGCAGCTCCAGCCTGGAAAAATTCATAATTTTAAGTGCGGATTTTAAACTCTCCAAGAGGAATAAAAAAGAGATCAAAGAAGACATAAAGATGTTAGTTCAGCGCCGGCGCGGTACGCAGGACCTTTGTTCTCCAAGCGCGGGATGCATCTTTAAGAATCCTGAAGGAGGATCCGCAGGCAGGCTCATAGATTTATGCGGCTTAAAAGGCAAAACGCAGGGCAGGGCTTACATTTCCAGCAAGCACGCTAATTTCATATTGAACCAGGGAGGTGCCCGGGCAGCGGATGTCTTGAAATTGATGGATTTGGCCCAGAAAAAAGTGAAAACAAAATTCAAGCTAACCCTGAAACCGGAGATAAAAATATGGCATTAAAGAAAAGCAAAGAAAATAAATTCGGCAGAGTCGGTGTTTTAATGGGCGGGCCATCCAGCGAAAGAGAGATCTCGTTAAAATCGGGAAAAGCAGTATATGCGGCCCTGAAAGAATCAGGCATCGAGGTATCTGCTATCGATATCCAGACTGATAACGTAGAAGAAAATATCCGGCTTCTTAAATCCAAAAAAATAGACTGTGCGTTTTTAGCCCTGCACGGGCGTTTCGGCGAAGACGGCTCGATGCAGCAGATCCTGGAAGATATAAAAATACCTTATACCGGCTCAGGCGTATCCGCAAGCAGGCTTGCTATGGATAAGATAGCTTCGCGCAAGATTTTCCAGGATCACGGTCTAAAGGTGCCTCAATATGAGGTTGTAAAAGGGAATGCGGATTGGGAGATGGATAGTGATTTTGTATTTCCCCTGGTGGTAAAGCCGGCAACGCATGGTTCCAGCATAGGCCTTTCCATTGTAGATAAGAAAGAATATCTTGAAGAGGCGGTGAATTTAGCTTTTTCATTTGACCATAAGGTGATTATCGAAGAATATATAGAGGGAAGGGAAGTAACGGTAGGCATATTAGAGGAGAAGCCGCTTGCAGTAATAGAGATAATCTCTAAGAGAAGATTTTTCGATTATGAGGCTAAATACCAGGCCGGGATGACGGATTACGTCGTGCCTGCAAAAATAGAAAAGAAGTTGAGCGGGAAGATCCAGGATATGGCTCTCCTGGCGCATAAGCTTTTAGGCTGCTCCGGCTGTTCCAGGGTCGATATAATTTTAGATAAATATAATATCCCTTTTATTTTAGAGGTAAATACTATTCCCGGCATGACAGAGACAAGCCTCCTGCCCAAGGCAGCAAAAATCGAGGGTATAAGTTTTAATGCGCTGTGCATCAAGTTGATAAGGCTGGCTTATGAGAAAAAATAATAAGGCCAAGGGGCCGGAGGTTAAATTCTTGATCGCGGCCTTGATAATTCTTCTTGCCATATCCCTGATTATGGGATATATTTGGAGAGTCTTGACTACGTCTGACTATTTTAAGATAAAAGAGGTCGTTTTCAAAGGATCAGGTGTAGCGGATCTTTCTTACCTGAAGGGCAAAAACATTTTTACCGTTGATTTAAAAAGCGAATCCCAGGATATCATAGAGGGTTATCCTAATTATGATAAGATCAGGCTGATCAGGGTCCTGCCTAACCGGATATTCGTAGATTTCGTAAAGCGGGTTCCGATAGCTTTTGTGAAATTATCCCGCTATTTTGCCGTAGATGAGGACGGCGTTCTTTTTTATACGCCGGAACAGCCTGAAGGGACAAGGCTGCCGGTCATCTTAGGCATCCAGAAAAGGATAAACAGCCCGAAACCCGGAGTATCATATAATAATATCAGGGAATTAGCGCTTGCAATAAACATCGCGAAAGAGGCAGCCAAAAACAAAAATTTAAAAGATTACAGGATCATTAAGATAGACGTTACCAGTGCCAGTAATACATCTATTTTTATGCTTTTTTCCACGGAAGAGGCTTTGGAGGGGTCGGAAGTAAAGTTTGGCGAGGGTAATGTCAAAGAAAAAATCAATATCCTCTCCGGGCTGTTTACGCAGGGCAAAACGGCATTGTCTAACATAAAGTATATCGATCTAAGGTTCAATGAACCGGTGATAAAGTTAAAGAATGTTAAATAATTATATTTGCGCTTTGGATATTGGTTCGGATAAGCTTGCCTGTGCCGTTGCAGAGATAAAAAAAAGGCGGATCAATAAAATATTTTTCGAGAGCATCCCCTCCAAAGGCGTCAGGAGCGGGATAATCATAGATTCTATAGCCCTTCTGGACCGTATCAGTTCCCTGGTCAATTCTTTAAGGAATAAATCCGGGATAAAAATCAAATTTTTATCTACCAATATTTCCGGAGAGGATATCCTGACCAAGCATAGCCGGGCGATCGTGCCGCTTGCCGAGCGGGGCAATAAGGTGATCACGGGCTCGGACATAGAAAAGGCCAAGGAAGAGGCGCGCATATTAGGCTCTTCCTTAGAGGAAGAGATAATCCATAGCGTTGCTTCCAGCTACACGATCGACTCGAAGGCCAATATAATTAACCCCTTGGGTTTATACAGCCATAGGCTGGAAGCGGACCTGTATTTGATCTGCGCGAAATTATCTTCTGTGCAAAGCCTTAGCCGGACGGTAAATCAGGCGGGCTTTGAGATAAAAGATTTGTTTTTTTCAGGCCTGGCCACAAGCAGGGCCGTATTCGATAAAGAACTCAAGGAAGGCCTGAATATATTTTGCGATATAGGAAGCGACATAACGGAATTGCTTATTTTTAAGGACGGCGCCTTAAAGGATATCGAAATTTTACCGATAGGCGGAAATGATTTTACCAGCAAGCTCGCGGATAGCTTAAAGATCGCCTCTGAACTGGCAGAGGATATCAAAAGGTCATACGGCATTATAGGGGATTTTGAAAAGATAGGCGAGGATAAAGAGATCCTGGTAAAAAAGAGCGATTTCTACAAACCCATAAAGCAGAGGGTAGTCGCCGAAATAATGACTTCCGAGGCAAAAGAATTTTCCGCTAAGATCAAGGATGCCATAGAGAAAAAAGTTTCCTGTTACCAGGTCGATAACTTTGTAGTCGTCGGAAGGGCTGTTTTATTGGAGGGTTTTATCGAGACCCTGGAAAATGCCCTGGCGATCCCGGTAAGGTTAGGCAGGATTGCCAATCCCCAGATACTTTCTTTACAAAAGGAACATAGCGACCTGTCGGGTCAGAAATTTTTGACTTACCTTACCTGTTTAGGGATGATTTGCCAGATTTTGGAAGAGAAGAGGATAGGGATACTGCCCGCGCATCAGCCTGCCAAAAATATCGTCAAGAATACCTTTAACAGGGTCAAAGAGATATACCAGGAATACTTTTAATGAGCGTATGATCAGAGAGAACATTTTTAAGGCCAGAGAACGTATTCCCAGCCAGGTAATCATAGTTGCGGTAGCTAAGACGAGATCTGCGGAAGAGATAAAAGAGGCAGTGGGGTCGGGCATAGATAATATCGGAGAGAACAAGGTCCAGGAAGCAATCGAAAAATATAATGAACTTAAGGGATGCGGCATAAAATGGCACATGGTCGGCCACCTGCAGACTAATAAGGTAAAGGACGCGGTAAAAATATTCGATCTGATCCAGTCTGTGGATAGCCTGCATCTGGCGCTTGAAATCGATAAGCAGGCAGCTAAAATAAATAAAGTGCAAGACGTGTTGATCGAAGTCAAGACTTCTCCTGAGGCAACCAAATCCGGCCTTAAAACCCAAGAGGCAGCAGGGATTATAAAAGAAATAAACGCGTTAAAAAATATAAATATAAAAGGTTTGATGACTATTGCTCCGGCTGTGGCTGTTCCTCAAGATGCGCGGCCTTATTTTAGTTCGCTAAAGAAATTATACGATTCCATTAATGCATCGCCTGTAATCCCTGCCTTGCCGGCAGGCAGGCGCAGCCCGCTGTCTATCCTATCTATGGGCATGACTGATGATTTTGAGGTAGCGATCGAAGAAGGCTCCAATATGGTAAGGCTGGGCAGGGCAATATTCGAAGGATAAATATGAAAACTATAGGGATCATCGGTTACGGGAATATGGGTAGCGCGATTGCCGGAAATATTAAGGGCCCGGTGCTTATATTCGATCAAGATAAACTGAAAACCAAGGCCCTTATAGGCGCTATCAAGGTTGCCTCAACTGCCATTTCATTGGTAGAGGCATCCGATGTGATAATCCTGGCAGTCAAGCCGCAGGATCTGGGCCTGCTTTTGGATATGATTAAAAAATCGTCCGCAGGCACTAATAAGCTTTTTATTTCAATCGCCGCCGGAGTAACTAGCGGTTATATCGAAAAAACTTTGGGTGATGCAAGGGTCATCCGGGCTATGCCGAATGTGGGGGCAAAAATAGGTAAATCGATGACTTGCATATGCAAAGGAAATTTTGCTACGGGCCAGGATTTAGAAATAGCCAGGGAGATATTCGGTAATTTAGGTAAGGTGCAGGATATAAGCGAAGATTTGATGGATGCCGCGACTGCTATTTCAGGAAGCGGGCCGGCATACTATTTTCATTTAGTAGGGCTTTACCCCGAGGAATATAAAAATAACCATAAAGCTTTTCACGAAGATTTTATCAGTTCTTTGTCCAAGGCAGCCAAGGGTATCGGTTTTGACGAGAAGACAGCGCAGTTTTTAAGCTATTGGACGATTGTTTACAGCGATTTATTATTGAAGGAGACAGGGCTTAATCCGGAAGAGCTCAAAAAACAGGTGATGTCCAAAGGGGGCACGACAGAAGCTGCTTTAGAAGTATTGCATCGCGGCGGTTCTTTGCTCGATGCTGCCAAAGCCGCTGTAGAGAGGGCAAAAGCATTATCAAGGGGGTAATATGGGGCGTATCGGGATTATCGGCGGAAGCGGTTTATATAAGATCGAAGGGATTAAAAAAATAAAACAGGCCGAGGTAAAAACACCCTTCGGCAGGCCATCGGATAAATTTAGTATCGGGGATCTGTCGGGCAAAGAGATAGTCTTCCTGCCGCGCCACGGCGTCGGGCATCGCATATCGCCCAGTGAAATAAATTACCGGGCGAATATTTTTGCTATGAAGAAGCTGGGGGTGGATAGGATCATCTCCGTAGCTGCCTGCGGAAGCCTGAAAGCGGACTTAAGGCCTATGGATTTTGTAATGGCAGACCAGTTTGTGGACAGGACTAATCACTCCCGGGAGATGTCTTTTTTTGAAAAAGGGATCGTCGCCCATATCGGCCTTGCGCATCCTGTTTGCCAGGACTTAAAGAACGTATTATATGAAACGACCAATAGCCTTGGTTTAAGGGTGCATAATGGCGGCACTTATATTAATATGGAGGGCCCGGCTTTTTCTACGTTAGCCGAGTCCAATCTTTACCGCAGCTGGGGGATGGATATCATCGGGATGACGAATTTTGCCGAGGCAAAACTGGCGCGGGAAGCGGAGATCTGCTATGCTGTTTTGGCTGCGGTGACTGATTATGATTGTTGGTATCCCGGCCATGCGTCTGTTACCGTAGATATGGTCATCAAAAATCTGCAGAACAATATCGAGAACGCCAAGAAAATATTAGCTACGGTGATCAAGAGGCTCCCTGAAGAGAGGAGCTGCGCCTGTAAGGAGGCGCTGAAATTCGCGATTGTCACGGATAAAAAATTGATCACGGCCAAAATTAAAAAAGATTTAAATATTATTATAGGAAAATATGTCAGGTAATACGGATTATAAAAATACCTTAAATTTACCCCAGACGAAATTCCCGATGAAGGCGGACCTGCCCAGGCGTGAGCCGCTTCTTTTGCAGGAATGGTATGCTAAGGATATCTACAAACTCATTTCCGATAATGGAAAAGGAAAGCCTAAGTATATACTGCACGACGGCCCGCCTTATGCCAACGGAGATATCCATATCGGCCATGCCCTGAATAAGACCTTAAAAGACATCATTGTAAAATATAAAACTATGCAGGGTTTTAGTTCTAATTACGTCCCGGGCTGGGATTGCCACGGGCTTCCTGTGGAGCATCAGCTTTTCAAAGAGTTAAAGATAGCCAAGCATCAGATCCCCCAGCTTGAATTCCGCAAAAAGGCTTTTGACTACGCCCTGCGTTATGTCGGGATCCAAAAAGAGGAATTCAAGCGTTTAGGGATATTCGGGGATTGGGAAAATCCATATCTGACCCTTTCTCCCGAATACGAAGAAGGCATCATCAGTTCTCTGGGGATCCTGGTCGAAAAAGGTTATATCTATCGGGGCCTAAAACCGGTAAATTGGTGTTTTAAATGCGAGACTGCTTTGGCTGAGGCGGAAGTGGAATACGAGGACCATGCCTCGCCGTCGATATTCGTTAAATTCAAATTAGATGATCCTAAGGGTTATCCGCAAGATTCCTACCTTTTGATCTGGACGACTACGCCCTGGACATTGATCGCTAATGTAGCGGTAGCAGTGCATCCGGGTTTTCGCTACTGCCTTATCAAAACAGAAAAAGGCAATCTGGTTGTAGCCAGGGACCTGCTGGAAGATGTTTTATCCAAAACAGGATTAGAGAAGTATGAGGTTATTAAGGAATTTAACGGTAAAGAATTAGAGGGATTAATTTATAATCATCCTTTTGGCTTGAGAAAAGGAAGGGTCGTCCTGGCAGATTACGTTTCCCGGGAGGAAGGCAGCGGCCTGGTGCACACCGCGCCCGGCCACGGTAATGAAGATTATTTTACCGGGATAAAATATAAATTGGATATTGTCATGCCTGTTGATGCCAGGGGTAAATTTGACGCGGAAGTAGCGGATTTCGCGGGAATGAATGTTTTTGATGCCAATCCGTTGATACTTGAAAAATTAGAAAAAATCGGGGCACTACTTTTTTCCGGAAAGATCCAGCATTCTTATCCGCATTGCTGGCGTTGTAAGAACCCGGTCATATTCAGGGCGACAAAACAATGGTTTATGAGCATCGATCACGATGATCTAAGAAAAAAATTACTTAAGGCCATAGAGGAAGATGTCTCTTGGGTTCCTCCGGCGGGAAAAGAGCGTATCTCGGCAATGGTCCAGTTAAGGCCGGATTGGTGTTTATCCCGCCAGAGATACTGGGGTGTACCTATCCCGGCTTTGGTCTGCGAAAACTGCCGCGAAGAAATGTTGGAGCCGGCGGTGATCAAAAAATTCGCAGAGTTTGCTTCGGGCGAAGGTTCGGATGCCTGGTTCAGCAGGCCGGTATCGGACTTTATTCCTTCAGGTTATAAATGTAAACATTGCGCAAGCGATAAATTCATAAAAGGTTCTGATATCCTTGATGTATGGTTTGATTCCGGGGTAAGCTCGCAGGCGGTATTAAAGAAAAGAAAAGAATTAGGGTTCCCTAGCGCTTTATACCTGGAAGGTTCTGATCAGCACCGCGGATGGTTCCAGTCTTCGCTTATTCCTACAATGTGCATTGACGGCAGGCCGCCTTTTGAGAGCGTGCTCACCCATGGTTTTGTGGTTGACGGCGATGGAAGAAAGATGTCTAAGTCGCTGGGGAACGTCATTTCGCCGCAGGGTATCATAAAAGATTATGGCGCCGATATTTTACGTATGTGGGTTGCCTCAAGCGACTACAATGAGGATATACGTATTTCAAAGGAAATATTGACCCGCCTTTCCGAGGCATACCGTAAGATCAGGAATACCGCCAGGTTTATCTTAAGTAATCTGTATGATTTTAATCCGGATACGGATAAGGTAGATTGCAAAAACTTAAAAACAATAGATGAATGGATATTATTCATGCTGGATGATTCGCTTCTGGCAGTAGTAGAAGAGGCGTATAAAAATTTCGATTTTCACAAAGCCTATAAGGCGATATATGATTTTTGTAATGAAAAACTTTCGATGTATTACCTGGATATGGCCAAGGGCAGGCTTTATACCTATGCCGCAGGTTCTATCGAAAGGCGCGCTGTGCAAACCGTTATCTATGAAGTTTTGAATGCATTAGTCAGGGCAATGGCCCCTATCCTTGTCTTTACCTCCGAAGAGATCTGGCAGTATATGCCAAAGGAAGCGAAAGATGCTCCTGTATCCAGCGTGCATCTTTTAGCCTGGCCGGAAAATAAGGATGCATTATGGAAAAACAAGAGAGAGGCCCTGGTTAGTTTCGGCTCAAGCATTATTGCCCTTATTCCGGATGTAGCAAAAGAATTGGAGGATAAGCGCAGCAAAGGCGAAATCGGCAGCTCATTTGACGCTAAAATAAATATGTTGACAAACAACGAAGAACGTTATAAATTCTTAACAAGCTTAAAAAGCGAACTTTGTGAGATTTTTAAAGTTTCGCAGGTCGAGGTCAGCCTGAGTAAGGAGCTGGCCAGGATAGAAGTCGGTAAGGCGGATGGTATCAAATGCGTGCGCTGCTGGAATTATTCTCAATCCGTTGGGCAGAATAAGGAGCACCCGTTAATCTGCGGTAGCTGTTTAAAAGCCATAGGGGGTAAATAGTGAAAAAGAAATTCAATAAAAAGGATCTCGGCGATTTCAAAAAATTGATCTTAAAAAAGAAGGATGAGCTTCTTGATGAGATAAAGCATATGTCCGAAGATACCCTGAAAAAATCCCAGAAGGACGCTTCGGGAGATATCTCTGGTTATACTTTTCATATGGCGGACGTGGCCACAGATACCTATGACAGGGAATTTTCTTTAGGTTTAGTTTCTAATGAAAGAGACGCGGTCTATGAGCTGGACGATGCCCTAAAGAAAATAGAAGAAGGGACATTCGGCATATGTGAATCTTGCAAGTCGCTTATCACCAAAACTCGCCTGAGGGCAGTCCCTCACGCGCGCCTCTGTCTTAAGTGCCAAGAGAGAAAAGAAAAGAAATAACTATTCCCTCTTTTCGATGATCCTTTTCATCGTATCGATTATCCTTTGTTTAGACTTCTTCACTAAATTTCTTGCCAAGCAAAATTTATCATTGAACGAGCCTTTACCTGTAATAAAGGGATTTTTCTACCTTACCCTTGTCCATAACCGCGGGGCTGGTTTTGGCATATTGAAGGATCAGGCTATCTTGCTTGTATTTACTTCGCTGTTTGCCGTAATCCTGATTTACCTGGGTTTAAAGAAAAATAAAATATATAAGAAGCCTGACATCACCAGTATATCTTTGGCTTTTATCCTGGGCGGTGCTTTAGGCAACCTCATCGACCGTTTATTTTTAGGATATGTAGTGGATTTTCTGGATTTTCGCATCTGGCCGGTCTTTAATATCGCGGACAGTGCGATCACCATCGGCGCGATATTGTTAGGCTGGAGCATATTATTTAAAAAAGATGTATCCTGTAATCTGTAAGATCGGTCCTTTTACTATTTTTTCCTACGGCCTTATGCTTGCCTTGGCTTTTCTGGTAGGTTCATATTTAGCTGTGGCCCGGGCAAAAAAAGATGGTTTGCAGCCGGATATAATTTTTAATTTTGCCTTCCTGGTTTTTATCAGCGGGATCATAGGCGCGCGTATTTTTTATGTAGTCGAAAACGCAGGCTACTATTTAAAGAATCCCCTGGAAATAATCATGCTGCAGCGCGGAGGCCTTGCTTGGTTCGGCGGGCTCATCCTGGGAACGCTAGTCGGCTTTACATACCTTAAGAGCAAAAACCTCTCCATATATAAAGTACTAGATTTAATCGTTCCCTTTGTGGCATTGGGACAGGCAATAGGCAGGATCGGCTGTTTATTGAACGGCTGTTGTTTTGGCCGGACATTCTTTCCGGTGCAGGCATATTCCGCGTTGATATTGCTGGTTATCTTTATTATTTTAAGGTTTATGCAGGAACGGCCGCATAAAGACGGCGAGATAGTCTGTAGCTATCTCATGTTGTATTGCTTAAAGCGCTTCTACATTGAATCCTTCCGTATAGATAACGCGGTAATCGTTTTAGGATTGACGCTATTTCAGATATTAAGCATCGTAATATTCTTCCTTGCTTTTATTAAGTTCATCCTCATCAGAAAATCTAAAACATAATATGCAGGAATATATATTGAAGGTAACGCCGGAAGATAAAGGCAAACGCCTGGATATGTTCATCCTGGATTTTTCCACAAGTAATAAGCTGGGGTTATCCCGGACATCTCTCCAGGGCTTGATCCATGGCGGGAAGGTCACGGTAAAAGATGCTGCCTTAGTAAAGCCGCATTATAAGGTAAAAGAAAACGACGAGATCAGGATATCCGTAGAAGAAGAAGAGCCGGCCGGCCTTAATAAGGCGGAAGAAATTCCGCTGGATATAATTTATGAAGACGAAGACCTGGCAATAATAAATAAACCGCCGGGATT
>JALOCE010000160.1 GCA_023227925.1 Candidatus Omnitrophota bacterium | reverse complement strand
TGCCATGGTTACTATAAGAAGCATCTTTTTAGCATGGTAATGGGCTGGGGCAAGAGGGTAATTGTTTTAAGCAATGTGATTGCCCGGCATATGATTGAGGATTTCGCGCTGCCCCATGAGCGGATCAGGCTTGTGCCGCGCAGCGTGGACCTGGAGAGATTCAAATATCTTGATCCCAAGTCAAAGAGAAAAGATGAATTTAACGTGGGTATTATCGGCAGGATTACTCCTTTAAAAGGGCATCTGCATTTTATTAAAGCTATGGCGCGGATCTCCCGGAGCGTGCCCCGGCTAAAGATCTGGATAGTCGGCGATGCCCCGGCATCAAAAGAGGCTTATAAAGAAGAAGTGCAAGTGTTAGTGCGCCGGCTTGGGCTTTGGCATTGCACGGAATTTTTGGGTACACAACGGGATATCCCCGGAATATTAGCGCATTTGGACCTGGTAGTTTTAGCCACCACAACTCATGAGGCATTTGGCCGGGTAGTAGTTGAGGCCCAGGCCTCCGGGGTACCGGTAGTGGCTACTAAAGTAGGCGGGGTAATCGATATTATTGAAGATGGCAAGAACGGGCTATTAGTGCCTCCGACAGACCATAAAAGCATGGCGGATGCCATATTACGTATTTTTGAAGATACGCAGTTAGCCCAGAGACTGGCGGAAAATGCTTATATAAAAATCAAAGAGAAATACACGGTAGAGCTGATGGTCAAGAATACTCTTGATGTTTACCGCGACGCTTTAAGTAATTTCAAGATCCTGGTAATCAAATTAAGCTCCCTGGGGGATATAATTCTTTCTACGGCAGCCTTAAGAGCCCTATGGCAGAAGTTTTCCCAGGATAATTATAAGATAAGTTTTTTGACCGGAGAGGAGTCAAAAGACGTCCTCTTGAGAAGCCCTTATATTGATGAACTTTTGGTCTGTGATTTAAAGAATAACGATAAGGGGTTAAGAGGGTTATGGAATATCGGCAGCGCCTTAAGGAAGAAGAATTTTGACATAGTTATAGACCTGCAGAATAACCGGGCCAGCCACATACTTTCTTATCTGAGCGGCTGTGTTAATTGCTATGGTTATGACAACGGAAAGTTTTCTTTTCTGCTCCGGCATCGTATTAAAGATGAGAAGCCGCCTATCGATCCCGTAACGCATCAGTTTAGAATATTAAAAATGCTTGGAATCGATCTTTTGGATAATTCACTCGAGCTTTGGCCGTCTGCCGAAGATGTAAAACATATGGAGGAGCTTTTAAACGCCCAATGGTTAAGCCAGGCGCAGAAAATAGTGGGGATTAATATCAGCGCCTCCAAGAGGTGGAGCTCTAAACTTTGGCCGCAGCAATACCTGATACGGCTCTGCGAGGAGCTGGGGCTGCGTGATATCCGCGTAGTGATTACCGGTACGGCCCAGGATTTAGTTTACGCTGATATGCTCGCCAATTCACTAAAGGGGGCTAAGATTATCAATGCCTGCGGCAAGACCAGCGTGAATGAACTGGCCGCCATGATCAAGAAATGTAATGTGTTTATTTCGGCGGATTCTTCCCCTTTGCATATCGCATCCGCGGTAGGGACGCCTTTTATCGCGCTTTTTGGGCCAACCGACGCGCGCCGGCACCTGCCGCC
Source organism: Candidatus Omnitrophota bacterium (assembly GCA_023227925.1). Taxonomy (GTDB): domain Bacteria; phylum Omnitrophota; class Gorgyraeia; order Gygaellales; family Profunditerraquicolaceae; genus JALOCE01. The sequence goes on along the minus strand of JALOCE010000160.1, from coordinate 1,700 downwards.
CGGAAGAAACTGCATTGTGATCAATAAAAATTTAGACTGTCAGCCTTGTTATAAGACTAAATGCCGCTCTAAGCTCTGCATGAGGCAGATTTCCCCGGAAGAGGTGCTTGCGGCAATAAATAAATTATTATAGTGAATATATTATTCATAGCTAACCATCTTAATGTAGGCGGGATATCCAGCTATCTATATACTTTAGCGGGCGGATTAAAGGAAAACGGGCATAATGTTTATGTAGCCTCAAACGGCGGAGAGCTTCTGGGAAAATTTACGGAAGCAGGCATAAAACATATAAGCGTTCCATTAAAAACTAAAAAAGAGATTAGCCCGAAGATTATCCTCTGTTTCTTTAAGCTTAGGAAAGTAATCAGGCAATACAATATTGATTTAGTGCATACAAACAGCCGGACTACCCAGGTTTTAGGAAGTTTATTAAGCCGTTATTCGGCCAGGCCGCATGTTTTTACCTGCCATGGTTTTTTTAAGCCGAAATTATCGCGCAGGTTTTTTCCTTGCTGGGGTGATGGCTTAATTGCCATAAGCCGGCAGGTTAAGGAGCACCTGATATCTGACTTTAACCTGGATGAGGATAAGATAACCGTAATCAATAACGGTATAGATGTGCAAAACTTTGGTGATTTCTCCTCCAGGCAAACACTTAGGAAGGATTTAGGCATAGGTGATCTGCTCCTAATCGGCATTGTTGCCCGTTTATCAGATGTTAAAGGGCATACTTATTTGCTTCAATCTATGCGGATTGTTATAAAAAACTTTCCTTCAGTTAAATTACTTATTGCAGGTGAAGGCAAGATGAAGGATGCGCTGGTTAAAGAAACAGATGACTTGGGCCTTAAAAACAATGTTCTATTCTTGCCGCAAGTTGGAGGCACTGAAAATGTGCTCGCGGCAATGGATATTTTTGTTATGCCGTCATTGCAGGAAGGATTGGGCCTGGCGCTTATGGAGGCGATGGCGCAGGGTTTGGCTGTTATAGGCTCGGCAGTGGGAGGAATAAAGACTTTAATCAAGGATGGGTATGACGGCCTGTTGGTTGAGCCTGCTAACCCGGCGGCTTTAGCCGGTGCGCTCGTGCGCCTGCTTAGCGATGAGCGATTGCGTAATAATTTAGGCGCCAATGCGCGCAAATTCATCGCGGATAATTTTTCTAAAGAAAAAATGGTTGATGCCACAGAAAAGGTTTATAAAAAATGTTTAGGGGTGCAAGGGTAAATGAACAGGATTAAACAGACAAAGCGCATCCTTATTTTCAATGTTAACTGGCTGGGGGATGTTTTATTTTCCACCGCGACCATCAGAAATGTACGCAGGAACTACCCCGAAAGCTATATCGCCTGTATAATTCCCAGCCGTTGTTACCCGATATTAAAAGGCAACCCGTATTTAGATGAAGTTATTATTTTTGATGAGAAAGACAGGCATAAGGGGATACTAGCCAAACTTAACTTTATCAGCATGCTTAAAAACAAGAAGTTTGACACAGTATTCCTGTTGCATCGATCATTCAGCCGGGCATTGATCTGCCGGCTGGCGGGCATAGAGCAGAGGATCGGTTATAACACTAAAAAACGTTCTTTTCTCCTGACTAAGAAAATAAATATGCCGAAACAGGATTCTTTGCACCGCATAGATTTTTACCTGAATGTTATTGAAAAAGCGGGCCTGCGCGTAGAAGACAGGTA
>JALOCE010000028.1 GCA_023227925.1 Candidatus Omnitrophota bacterium | reverse complement strand
TCGCACCGAAGATCCTTTTTCATCTTATTGACAGAGAAGGCCAGGTTTTATGCCGGGGAAAATTCGATGAGATCTTTACTCTGCCGCAGGATAATGCCGAGGTTACTGCCGCAACGAAAATAAAATTGTTGCCTACGGGTAAGTACCTTTTAGTGATTACCCTGAATTTAGGCAGGGGTTTACCTTTAGTAAAAGAGATCCCTCTTTGTATAGATCAAAGAGGAAATATTTTAATAGAGAGGGGGTGAAAAAGATGAAGAACTTGTTCTGTTTCATGTTATTGTGCAGTTTGCTAGTGCTTCCGGTTGTTACTGGTTATTCTGCTACTACCAGTGGCCCTATCCCGGTTACTGCCAGTATTCAGGCAGGGACGCCGGATATGACCGTGACCATACACAAACTTCCTAAGGGTGACTATAAACTTATTAATTGGGATGAGACTCTTACTTCCTTGACTTTTGATAAGTTTACAGTGACTCAGAGGACAGGGCATAATCCGCAATGGTCTCCGATTGATACCTACGCGGTTTTTGTTTATGCTGATGGCCTGGGAAAGCAGTACCAGGTTAAAAGTAGCGGTGCAGGTACATTTGCCAGCGGCAGCAATACTTTGCCGGTTGGATCGTTTGCCTGTATACCTGTATATTCCGCAGATGATGAATGGAAATATCCTGACGGAACTACTTTTAAACAAGGTGCTAATCCAGGCACTTTAGGCACAAAAGGAATGGCTTTAACAAGCAATAAGGTAGTCTACACCAGCGAGAATCCGGGTTCAGCCCGTATTATTCAGGTGCACTATTCTTTTCCGCCATACGAGATTGATGGCAGTACTCCTTATAGCGGTTATGAGCCTATTCCGGCAAATCAGGCAAATGGTAACTATACTGGTGTTACCGTTACCCTTGATATTACTGCTCTTTAAAAAAGAGCTAAAAATAGAGGATGTGGGCTCTTGTTTTGTTAAAATATAAAATAAGGGCCCTCTAACTCTATCCAAGATGGGAAAAATGATGAAAAAAAGCTGGTTATTTATTTGCGCGTTATTATTAATGGGGTTTATGCCAATATCTTTAGCTTATGCCTCTAAGACTATACATCTGGATCAGGCAAAGATTCGGGTGAAAGTCCCGGCAGGCCAAACTGCTATCGGCCGTATAGAGATTAAAAACCCTTCTGATGGCACCAAAAAGATCCGTGTCTATGCGCAGGATTGGGTTTACACCGATGCCTTGGGTGCTAAGGATTTTTTTCCTGCAGGTACAAAGGCAGCGTCTTGCGCCAAGTGGATTAGTTTTGTGCCCGCAGAGTTTACTATCGCTCCTTCCGGGAAAGAATACCTTCAATATACCGTGCGTGTTCCTCCGGAGGCAAAAGGCGGCTACTACGCAGTATTATTTTTTGAATCGTTGTTAGGCGAAACACCCAAAGATGCCGAGGCTATGGCAGTAGTCCCGGTAGCAGTAAGAGTAGGAAGCCTTATAACGGTGGAAGTAGAAGGCACAGTTGAGCGGCTAGCGCAGGTAGAGAATTTAACTTTTAACCAGCAGGGCGATACATATAAAGTTGAAGCAGATTTTACCAATACCGGCAACGCCGATATCATCGTAGCCGGAAATTTTAATATCGTTAATAGCGAGGGAGTTGTTTTTGCCCGTGGCGAATTCCCCCAACGTTATACCCTGCCGCAAGACAAGGCAAAGCTTGTATCCAATTTTAAAGCTAACCTGGTGGCAGGAAAATATGATTTGATCATTACTTTAGATTTAGGAAAGTCTCTAGAAGAGTTAGGCATGGGTAGGGGTCCCCTGAAAGTATTAGAGACAACTTTAGAGGTAGACCAGGATAGACAAATCATAAACGTGGGACAATTGAGGTGAAGGGATGATGAAAAAAATAAGCTTGTGGCTTTTGGTATTGTCGGCGTCTCTAACAATAACTGCTGGCGCCTGGGCTGCTACCGAGGAAGTGATTTCGGTTACGGCGCAGATACCCGAGGCATCCCCGAACATGAGTATCACCATTCTGAAATTTACCGACGGAAACCCGGATAATAATCCCTGGACGAATTCCGCCGAGGAAAAATGGATGAATTTTGATACCCTTACCTATATCATGAATGGCAAGAATGCCGGATTCTTTTACAGTCCGGCTGCTTTTTGTGTAGTTATCTTTACGGATCCTTTTGGCAAGCCATACGAGATAAAGAGTAGCAGTTCGGGTTTGGCCTCACCCAGCGGAGTATCCATACCGAAAAATAGTTTTGCTTTTACGCCGGTGTACAGCAGCGATGATCTATGGGTATGGGAAGGCGGTAGCGCCAAGCAGGGGTCTATGCCTTCAGGCGCACGCTTGGGTAGCCCTAATTCTGCGGTGGGGCAAAACCTGTTGATTTATTCCAGCGAAAGCAATATTGGTTCTGCTAGAATCCTTCAGGTTTATTATAGTCTGCCGCCCTATGGCATTGGCGGGACTTCTCCTTTTGGAGGGTTCGCGCCTATTCCTCTCACCCAGCCGCCGGATACCTATACCGGGACAATCACTTTGACAATGGCAGTGAAGTAAAGGCAGTAGCTGGTAATCTATGAGACGATTAAAAGGGATATTATTTTTATTGTTTTTATCGATTTTTTCCGGGATGTTTATGGGCTCTTCTTTGGCCATAGACATGCCGCGCATTGACCGCTCCAAGATCAGGCTGTATATCCGGCCCGGGTTTACGGAGAGCGGTAAGATTTCTATAGAAAATCCTACTGGCGCAGTGCTTTCTATGCGCGCCTATTTAGGAGACTGGTATTATTCTAATAGCGATGGCTCCAAGGAATTTATTCCGCCTAATACTGCTGCACATTCCTGCGCCAATTGGGTAAGTTTTTCTCCGGCAGAATTTAATATCGGCCCTTTTGGCAGGGAAGAGATAAATTATACGGTAAAAGTACCCAAAGAAACTAATGGCGGTTATTATGCGGTCTTATTCTTTGAGAATATGCTTGCTGGGGCCAGCGCAAATTTTCCTGACGCAGTAGGGGTGAACTTATCCGTAAGGTTTGCCACGCTTTTTTATATTGAAGTCAGGGGTACCACAGAAAGAAAAGCTGTTCTGGAAAATATCGAGTTAAAAAAAGCAGGGCCTGTTGCTCCGCTTTTAGTGAATGCGGATTTTAAAAATACCGGTAACGTAGATATTATTAGTTCCGGAGTTTTCGCTGTTATGGATAAAAAGTCCCGCGTGGCAGCCAGGGGCACATTTAATGATGTCTATACCCTGCCCGGGGATAAAGTAAAGTTAAAAGGGATCTACCGGGAGACCCTTGAGAGCGGCATATATAATTTGATTATTACTTTAGATTTAAGCAAGACAGAATATAGATGGATCCCCAATCAAGGCACCTTTTTAGTCAAGGAAGTGGAATTTGAGGTGGGTGCCGATGGAACTTTGGCCAATTTTAATGTCGCAAGATGAGATACTTTAAAAAAATACTTATTTTATTCCTGGCTTTTGCTTTTTTTGCTTCCTCACAAGGGCCTCTTTATGGCTATGTGTTGATACCGGAATATCTTTGTGAAACAGGGGTAAAGCTTTACAAACAGGGATACCTGGAATATGCCTTAAGGGAATTTAAAAAAGCCCTGATTGCCAATCCTTATTATAAGCCGGCACAAAAATATGTTACGCTTATTGAAGCGGAATTAGGGAAAAAAGAAGAGCTGCCTTTGCAAGAGCCGGAGATTGTGGTAGAAGCGCCTGTGCAGGAAGTCAAGCAAATAGAAGCAAAGCCAAGAGAGATAAGGCCAATAATAACTAGGCTGCCAGAAGCTAAGCCACAGAAGGTAGAGATTCCTCGGGAGATCAAGGTTGTTCCTGAACCTGAAACCAAGCCCGAGCCTGAAAAGAAAATTCCAGAAGCCAAGCTTAAGGTAGAGAAACAGCTGAGATTAGAGGTAAATTTTTCCAAAGAATCCCGGGATACGCTTATGGAAAAAACCATACAGGGATTCGAAGAAATTTTATCCGGCTATGAAATTGTTCCGCCTGCCCCGGAAGCAGCTCCTGTAAGAGTTGCGGCTCCTGCGCCAATAATAGTAGCGCCAGAACCAGTTATTGCTAAAAAGCCCGCGCCTGAAATTTTACCTGTTACACCGGTAGCGCCAGCCAGGCAGCCAGAGGCAATTACTCAAATCGCATCTGCCCCGGAAAGAGAAATAGCTGCGCCTCCACAGATTATCTTAGAAGCCGCCGATAAAAATTTAGAAAAAACATTAGAAATAGAGCAGGGGAAATCAGTTTTGATTTCCGGAAAAAATATCCAGAAATTTTTAGTAACGCAGCCTGAGGTATTAAATGTGCAGAAACGCAATGCCGATGAGCTTCTGGCTACGGCGGATAAATTCGGGTATACTTACGTGCATGTATGGGATGACAATGGCCGCAGGACATTGGAATTTCTGACTGTGCCTCTTAAGCCTGTAGGCCCGACATATGAGGAGATCCTGCGCCGGGAAGAGGAGAGTTCAGGCACTTTTAAACTACGTTATTCCATGGAATGGAATTCTTTTTATACCGGAAAGGGCATTTCTGCTTTAAAACGCAGCACGTATTCTTACGATCATTATTTGACCCTTAATGGCCCGACGCCTTATGGAGATATTGATTCTAATATGTCAGTGCGTACTTTAAAAGCGAATACAAATTTGAATTACCTGACCTTAGGGATTACCAAAGGCAGATTAGGGCCTTTTGAGGATTTTAGCCTGCGCCTATCAGATTTTGCGCCTACTGAAAGTAACATGGCTTTTACTGCGCCTACCTTGCGTGGAGCGCTATTTTCTTCTCCGGCATTCCATAAGACTATTGATTATTCTGTATTCTGGGGCAGGGAAGGCGGCGGAAAATATGGCGCGCTTTCGCCGGGCTTAGCGAAAAACAAAAACTCTTTTCTTGCCGGCGGATTCCTGAATTATTTCCCTACCAAAAATCAGGCCTATGGATTTTCCAGTTTTCGCGGTTGGGGCAGGGATAGAGACGCAAATTTAAATGATTATAGTTACGATTTATATGGAAAGTGGAAACTTTTTAAAGGAATGGATGCGCGTTATGAAGTTGCTTACGATTCAGAGAACCTGTCGCAGCTGTTCAGGACTACCTATGAGCTTCCCAATCTGAGATTAAGTAATGAAGTAAGAAATATAGAAAAGCAATTTATGACTATGACCGGTACTGGCTGGCGCGCGGGAGAATTAGGTAATTTATTCGATGCTTCATATGCGCCCCGCGAAAATATAAATATCCGCACACAGCTGGATATGTTCCGTGATCGGCTTTTCCCTAATCCTAAATCCCCGGATACCTGGAACACCGATTTTAATTTTGATATTAACTGGCGGCCGGGTAAATTGACTTCTGTAAGGGCGGATTATAGTTTTCAAAATGAGTTGGGAAGGGTTGCGCCGTTTCGTTCTTATAACGGCGGTTTAGGGTTTTATCATACATTGGAATGGTTCAGGAGGATAAATACTTCTTTGGCTTTCCGTCATCAGGATGACAGGCATTTTAATTCTCCGAACCTGGATTTTACTAACGAAAAGGCTAATGCTGGTTTTCGGCTGAATATCCTCAAGGATTTTTATTATTTTCTTAACGAGGAATTTAGCTGGCTGCGTGCTTCTTACAGCGGGGAGAGGAGCAACCCGCAGGTCATGGAAACAGGCGTAGACTGGAGCAGCAATATTACGAAATTACCGTTTTTCGTTACAGGCCGCTTTTTATGGCATGATGAAAGCGATACTACTTCTGCCTTAAGTTTTCTCTCCGGTGAAGACTATATCGAGGGCTATGCTTCGGCATCTTTCCATCCTACTCCGGACACAGAGCTTTATTGTAGCACGCGCGTGCGTAATGTATGGGCGGAGAACCCAAATGTGAATAAGCGTATAGAAGCAGATTTTAATGCCGGATTAAGATACAACTGGGATACGGGCATACGTTGGGAACCTATCGGCACTATAGATGGGTATGTCTTTAGGGATATAAATACCGATGGACTGAAAACATCTGGCGAAGAAGGCTTAGAGGGGATCAGGCTCTGGTTAGGCAAACGCAATGTCTCTACCGATAAAGACGGTTATTATAAGTTTGAAAAAATAAGGGCGCGTAAAGCTTATGTGAATCTGGATACTCAAACTTTACCGGCGGGTTTTGTTTTGACGGTCCCGGTAACGCAGGGCGCGGCTGTAGCTAACCATAAAAATGTGCGTATAGACTTTGGAGTAAATTCCCGTTCAGAGATCTGGGGGATAGTCTTCTTGGATATAAATAATAATGGCGTATTTAATTTAAGCGACGGGGATAAAGGGATCAAGGGTGTTGTGTTTACGTTGGAGAATGGTTTAAAAACAGTGACTGACGGTAACGGCCAATACCGTTTTCCGAATGTGGACGTAGGAGAACATACGTTAACCTTATCTTTGAATTCCCTGCCCATTGAATATCTGCCGACAGTGCCGTTAAAGAAGACGATTGTGCTCTTTGAAGGCGTTTCATATAACTACAATTTTCCAGTAAAAAAAGCCCAATAGCCTTAGTCATTAACGGCTGTAGATGGTTTTAGTTACGCCGTCTGCCCCTTCTTGGGTAGCAACCAAGATAAAACTTTCTTTTTCAGTAGTTTCTTCTTGGGCCTGTTCTTTTCCAGCATTAGCGTCATCAGCCGCTGCCTCTAAAGGCACGTTTATTCCGGGGATAGCCGGAATAGTGCAAGATACGTTAATACTGTAGCTTGTGTTGCCGGCAAAAGCAAGAGGGAGAAAGGTCAATACCCCTAAGGTAACAAGTAGGCCGATTATTGTCCTTTTCATCTTAACCTCCTTTTTGTATTTGGTGTGTAAAAGCATATTTTATTTTCTGCTCCAGGTCTCTTTCAGACTTAATGCCGTTGCCGTTAAGCTTTAGCTTTTCCAGGAAATCTACTAACCAGGCAAGAAGTTTTGCCCGTGAGAGCTTCATACCGGTAGAAAATAGGGCATCCTTGCCTAATTTATCTAAGAGGTCAATCTCATTACGGTTAAGAAATGTTACAACTCTTTGTTCCATATATGTTTACCTCTTTTCTCAATAAAAAAGCCTTGGCGCATATGCTAGCCAAGGCCTCTAAAACTAAAACCCTAAGGCAAAGCTTAGGGTTTTTTATGTTACGCCCTCATTGGCAACCGGCTCCCCGTCTTTTTTACGGGGCCTTGGCTTTGCGTCCCAGCGTTACCGCTGGTTTGCCTTTTTCAATAAGTGTTCCTAATTGTCAATTAAAGTATAGCATATTTTTACAAAAAATCAAATTATAAATTTATCAATTGTGCAATTTATAAAGCGCAAAAAAGCTTGACCATCTCCTTAAGTTATGCTAGACTTCACCTTTAGTTTAGTTACGAAAGAAAAAAGCTTATTCTTGTTAAAGAAAGGGGCAGATATGCGGAAAGTAGCTCTATTAGTTTTTGTTTTGCTAGCAGCGTCTTTCTCTTTTGGCTGCGCGCCTAAAGATGCAAATAAAACCGCAAAAACCACTATAGTTGTTTGGCACTGGATGACTGACCGTGAGCCGGCGTTTCAGGAATTAGCAAAAAGATATGAAGCTAAGACCGGCGTAAAGATAGATTTTGAGCTCTACGCGCCTTCGGATGCTTACTCGCAAAAGGTCCGGGCAGCAGCGCAAGGCAGTAATTTACCTGATATCTTCGGCATACTCGGCGAAAAGAGGGATTTTGCTTCTTTTGTCAGGGCAGGCCATATCCTGGATTTAACGCCTTATATGCAGGAAGACAATGCTTCCTGGAAGAATAGCTTTTTTGAAAAAGCTTTAGCAGTTAATGAATTTCCGCAAGGCAATACCTACCAAGCTAAACCCGGTATTTATGGGGTTCCGATAGACATTATGACCATTCAGATGCTATATAATAAAAACCTACTCAAGCAATTGGGGCTTAATCCTCAGAGGCCGCCAGCTACCTTTGAAGAATTTCTAAGTATAGGTAAGAAAATCAAGGAAGCTAATATGCAGGGTATGGTTTCCGGATGGGGCGAGGTTTGGATGATTGATTGTTTAGCGAACAATTATGCCTTCAATATTATGGGCAAAGATAAAGTCCTGGCTACCATTAAAGGGGATGTTCCTTATACTGATCCCGATTGGGTTAAAGTATTGGGGTTATTTGTGCAGATGCGCGATTCAGGCGTTTTGGCTAACGGGATAGTCACAATGATCAACAAGACTGCTGAGCAGCTTTTTGCGAATGAAAAAGCAGTATTTGCTTTCAATGGTTCATGGTGCGTTAATGTCTACAAAGGAATGAATCCTAACCTTAATTATGCTGCTATGCTCCCGCCTGAAGCTTCGGATAAATTCCCGATGGCTATCTGGGGCGGGGCAGGTTCATCTTTTATGGTAAATGGGCGCGCTAAAAATAAAGAAGAAGCGGTAAAGTTCCTAAAATGGCTGACTGACCGCGACCAGCAGGCGTATTTAGCGGAAACCACAAATAATCTGCCGGCAAATAAGAATAGTTTAAGTAAGATCCCCGAGATCCTGGCGAGTTTTGCCAGGAGCATGGATTATGCGACGCATCCGAATGTCTGGGGTGTCTCGGAATTTTCTGCTGTAATCGAAGCCTGGGATAAAGGGCTGCAGTCAATTATCATCGGAGAGAAGAGCCCTGAACAGGTTGCTGCCGACGTCCAGAAGGTTAAAGAACGGGAATTAGCCAAGAGAAGATGAGACTGAATAAGTCTGTTATAGAAAATTATGTGTTTGTTCTTCCTGCCGTAGTTATATTTACTATTTTTTATATATTACCTTTTATCAATGTATTCCTGATCGGTTTGACTGATTGGGATGGGATCATGCCTACAAAGATGTTTGTGGGCTTAGGCAATTTCAAGGAGATTATTTTACAGGACACTAATTGGTGGCAGTCGATGTTAAACGCGGGCTGGATCACTCTTATCGCCCTCACTCTCCAGAATGCCCTGGCTTTTCTCCTGGCCTTAGCCTGCGACCGCGAAATACGCATGAAGAATTTTTACCGCGTGGTATTTTTTATCCCGCCGGTCCTTTCGGAAATAGTAGTAGGTATGGTCTGGCGTTTTATTATCAATGATATTGACGGCGCTAATATTATCAACCGCACCCTGATACAAATAGGGCTGCCGCAATTAGCGCATAATTGGCTGAGCGATCCAAAGACCGCGCTTACTACCGTGGCTATAGTGCATAGCTGGAAAGGATTTGGCTGGGGATTTCTGATATTCCTGGCAGGCTTACAGACTATTCCCCGCGAACTCTACGAAGCTGCGCGGGTTGACGGTGCAAATGCGATAGCGCAGTTTAAAAATGTTACTATTCCTTTGATGATCCCGGTGATCGTGCTGGTGGCCATCCTGACTGTCCTGGGAACAATGCAGGCTTTTGTTCTGATCATCAGCCTCGTGGGAGGAGAGCTTGCCGGGCATACGTCTGTCCCTGTGTTGAGGATTCTGGCGGCGATGCGCGGCTCTTCACGTTTTGGTTATGCCTGCGCGCAAGGCATTACCTTTGGCGTAGTCTTAGTGATAATTTCTTTTATTCAATACCGTTTTTCCAAGAAAGCAAGAGTTTAATAAATGAAAGCCAGCTTCTACTATAAAACAAAGAAGATCACTTTAAATCTGCTCATACATCTTTTTCTTCTCTCCGTAGCTGTTACCTGTCTTTATCCGCTTGCATGGATGGTCTCTTCCAGTTTTAAAACTCAACAGACCATTTTTTCCAACCTTTCGCTTATCCCCGGAGAATTTAATTTTATAAATTATTATCAGGCGGTAAAAGAAGGTGATTTCGGCAGGTATTTTTTAAATAGCATTTTTTATACTACTGCGGTAGTTTTCGGCATAGTGATTATTTCTTCTATGGCTGCTTATGCTTTTTCGCGCCTGCGTTTCCCGGGGAAGAATTTTATGTTCATTGTTTTTATGGCAGCGATGATGATACCTATACCGGGCAGTTTCGTGGCGCTCTATGTCTTGTTGAACCAGCTGCATTTAAGGAATACCCCCATTGGTTATATTCTTTGTATGATAAATGTCGGGCTCTCCACGAGCATTTTTCTTTTAAAGACATTCTTTGATAAGATGCCCAAAGAATTAGAGGACGCGGCCAGGATCGACGGATGTACAAAATTAGGGATCTGGTGGCATGTAGCGCTTCCTTTGGCTAAGCCGGTATTGGCCGTAGTCGTAGTCCTGAATGCGCTTACCGTCTGGAATGAATATATCCTCGCCCTGATTATTTTTGATTCCCGGAAATTCATGCCGCTACAGGTAGCTTTACAGTCGTTCCAGGGAGAATTCGTGACTAATTACCCTCTGCTTATGGCAGGATTGACTATTACCGCCTTACCTATAATATTGCTCTATCTGTTCATGCAGAAATATATTATTAAGGGAGTAACACAGGGAGCTGTGGTAGGATGATGGCTAAATTTAAAAATTTAAAAATTTTGCTTTTTGGAATATTATCCTGCATTTTGATTTTTGGGCTTTGGATTCCGGCATTTGCTCAAGAGAAGCCTTCTTCCGGCGAATTAATAGTCAAGGCCTGGGCAGCGCATGGGCCCAAGGACGAAGAGCACTATAAGGCGACTTTAGAATATACCCAGCAGTTAATCGATTTATATAAAGAACAAGCGGATCAACAACAGGCTTCTTTAAAAGCCTTCCCTAAAGGCAAAGAGCGCATTGAATCAACGCAATATTTGAATGATGTCGGCACTGCTTATTTTATTCAAGGCGAGTGCTACCGCGATCAGGGTAAAAATAAAGAAGCCATCGAGGCTTTCAAGGTAGTCCTTTATAATTATTGTTATGCTCAGGCATGGGATCCGCGCGGATGGTATTGGAAAGTAGCCAAGGCGGCAATAGAAAGCATCATCAAATTAAGCCCTAAAGAAAAGCTTCCTGCTTTGCCTTGCCCGGATGTTATAGAAGTAGAAAAACCCAAGATAAAAGTCAGCCAGCTGCCTACAAAGATCGTCCTTTATGATCCGGGTAAAGAAGCGGTTGTCGATTACGAAAAATACGGAGAATTCAAGAATATCGGCACCAAGGATTACCGCTATATTATTAAGGACCAGGAGGGGTTAATAACAGCAGTGGGTGAAGGCATATATCCAAATACCATCTCTGTGAAGTGGGATCCCGAATATAAAAAAGCCCGCGACCAAAAACGCCTGGAGGGTTCACAGTGGGATTTTGTGCATACCCCGGACTTAGAAGCAGCTTTTTTGAAATGGGCGACTTCCACTGAGCCCCAGGGAGTAAAATTATTTTATACCGGGCTGATCCTGGAGAGATCCGGATTAATCGAGCATGCGCTTAAGTGTTACTATGCTATCCTGGTACATTTTCCGGATAGCTACGGCTGGACGTATTGGCATACGCCCTGGTATGTGGGCCAGGCAGCCATTGCTAAAATAAATTTTATTTTGCGGCGTAATCCCCAGTTAGGTTATCGTTTAGAAGGAGCGGACATAAAAATTATAAATGGTTTTGACAATAATATCTCCAATGATAGCGTAATCGCTAACCCGGGCAGGCTCGTAAAAGTAAAATTCATGGATAAGTTTAAGCCCAAACCCTCTAAAGAACTCCTCAGTATCAAACGCCGCCTCGGTAAAGGAAAAGTGCATCTTATCCAGTACGAGACAGGCGATTGGCAGTTAAACGTAGATAGTAAGCCTTATAAAATTTACGGCATCACCTATGCGCCGACAAAAGTAGGGCAGTCGCCTGACGAAGGGACTCAGGGCAACTGGATGGAAGAAGATTTTAATAAGAACGGTAAAATCGATGGGCCTTATGATGCTTTTGTAGACAAGAATAAAAATAATATCCAGGATGCAGATGAGCCGGCCGTGGGAGATTTTAAGTTAATGCAGGAGATGGGCATTAATACTATCAGGCTATATCATCAGCCTTTCAAGGTAAATAAAGAACTCTTGCGCGATCTTTATAAGACTTATGGGATCAGGGTTATTGTGGGTGATTTTCTGGGCAAGTATGCTTTAGGCTCGGGCGCGCCATGGAATCCGGGCACTGATTATAGTAACCCGGAGCAGAAGAAAAAAATGATCGAGTCAGTGACTAAGATGGTCCTGGAGCATAAAGATGAGCCTTATGTCCTGTTTTGGTTATTGGGTAATGAGAATGTTTATGGTTATGCCTGTAACGCGGATAAAGATCCCGATACATTCTTTAAATTTGCTAATGAAGTAGCCAGCATAATTAAAACTTTGGATCCCGAGCATCCTGTTGCCATTTGTAGCGGCGATATTTTATATCTGGATAAATTCGCCAAGAATGCCCCCGATATAGATATTTTTGGCACTAATGCATACCGCGGGGATTATGGTTTTGGTTTCTTATGGCGCCAGGTAAAAGAGTCGGCAGATAAGCCGGTATTCATCACGGAATTTGGCTGCCCTGCTTATGCCGAGGGTAAAACTCCAGAAGAGGCAGAAATCCCTCAGGCAGAATATCACCGTGGCTCATGGGAAGATATTGAAGCAAATATGGCTTTCCAGTCAGAAGCGGGTAATTCTTTGGGTGGCGTTGTTTTTGAATGGCTGGATGAATGGTGGAAGGCATACGAACCAAAAGTACACGACACTAAAGGCTTATGGGCCGGGCCTTTTCCGGATGGCTTTATGCATGAAGAATGGCTGGGATTAGCCGGGCAAGGCGATGGAAACTCAAGCCCATTCTTGAGGCAGTTACGTAAGTCATACGATACATATAAAAAGATGTGGCATTAGTTTTTTGTATTTTTTATGGAGGGGGTAGAAAGGAGGCGGTAAAAAACAAAATTCAAAAACTTTTACCTTTTACCTTTTTTAGTTTTAACTTTAGATAAATAATAAGGAGGTGTAGGAATGAAAAAGTTGTTAGTTGCAGGTTTGTTTGCAGTTTGTTTTTTAGTGCCGGCTTTTGCCCAAGAACAGGCAAGCGCTCCAGTTAAAGAGGCGGCAAGCGGTGAGGCAAAAGAATTCGTGGTCTACACGGATAAAGGTGCCCGTGATAATCACTATATTCCTTCAGGATGGATGGGGGATTATGGCGATATCAAATTAAATGACCAGAGCACGGATAATCCTCATAGCGGCACAACTTGTATGCAATTTATTTACTCTGCTAAAAAATCCCAGAACCAAGGTTGGGCAGGGTGTTATTGGCAGAACCCGCCGAATAACTGGGGAAGTAAAAAAGGCGGTTTTGATTTAACTGGTATGACTAAGCTCACTTTCTGGGCCCGCGGGGCAAAGGGCGGCGAAACCCTGCAGAAGGTTATAGTTGGAGGTATAAAAGGCACCTATTCTGATACTGCTCTTGTAGAAACAGGACCGATTGAGCTTACCGATACCTGGAAGCAGTACACAGTCAACCTCGTTGGCAAAGATCTTTCTTATATCAGCGGTGGTTTTGGCTGGGTTTCTACTGCGGATTTAGCACCGGAAGGGATGACCTTCTATGTGGATGATGTAAAGTTTGAGGCGGATCCTACCCTGAAACCTGAATCCAAAAAACAGGAAGCGATGCCTTTCTATGTTTACGCCGATCGTTCTTCCCGTAATAACCATTACATCCCTTCAGGATGGATGGGGGATTTTGGCGACATAAAATATGACGGCGGCTGGAAAGAAGATCCCTATCTAGGCGATACTTGCATTAAAATAATCTATAACGGCAAGGGCGCTCAGGGCGCGCGTTGGGCAGGTATCTTTTGGCAGAACCCGGCAAATAACTGGGGAACTATAGATGGCGGCTTTGACCTTTCAAAGGCCAGCAAGCTCACTTTTTGGGCGCGCGGCGATAAAGGCGGAGAACGCATCGAAGAGTTTAAAGTTGGCGGGATTATGGGAGAATTTGCTGACTCGGATAGCTCCGTCATCGGTCCGGTAGTGCTCAATAAGGAATGGACGCAGTATACTATCGATTTAAAGGGCAAAGATATGTCCTATATCCTCGGTGGTTTCTGCTGGGCGACTAATATTGATGTAAATCCTGAAGGCGCTACTTTCTATCTGGATGAAATTAAGTTCGAATAAAATAAAGAGTCATAAGGACACAAGAGCACAAAGTCACAAGGACACCAGAAAGAGGCAACACTGGTGTCTTTGTGTCTTTGTGCCTTTGGTTTGTTTGGTTTTTCTTCTGGGCATGGCTTCTGTTCCCAAGCCCAAGGTTTATATTCAGAAACTCAAGAACGGCCATTTTAAGTTAATGGTAGAGCGCAAGCCTTATATTGTTAAAGGCGTCTGCTATAATCCTATCCCTATAGGCAAAAACCACGAATATGACTGGTGGTCAGACCCTAATAAGCCTTGGCTGGTAGATGGGAAACTCATGAAAGAGATGGGGGTAAATACCATCAGGGTATACCAGCCCGGAGAGGATTCTGAGGCAGTAAAGAGGGTCATCCGCGATCTCTACGAACAATATGGGATAAGGACTATACTTGGGCATTGGCTGGGATTCTGGGAGTACCCTTGCCCTTTATATGGAGACCAGGTCTTTGAAGACAGGATTAAGAAAGAAGTACTGGATATGGTGGCCACATATAAAGACGAGCCGGGAGTACTTTTGTGGATTTTGGGGAATGAGAATAATTTTTCCTGCCTCGGCCAGGTGAATCCCTGGTCAACGGACGAAATAGACAAAGAGCCTGACCCGCAGAAGCAAAAAGTAATGAAGGCCAGGACATATTATTCCTATGTGGGAGAGATTACGCAAGAAATACACAAAATCGATCCGGATCATCCGGTAGCGTTGGGTAACGGCGAATTAATCGGCCTGGAATACGCCAAAGATTCCTGCCCTGATGTGGATTTGGTAGCTTGTATTATTTACAGAGGCAAGACCTTCGGTAATTTATTTAAGTCTCTGAAGGTTACTTTCGATAAGCCTTTGCTTTTATCGGAATTTGGCGCAGACGCCTATGATGCCTATCGAAAGAAAGAGGATCAGAATATGCAGGCTTTTTTCTTAGAGTCGCAGTGGCGCCAGATTTACGGTAATTTAGCCAATAGTGAGAACGGCATAGGCAACTGTATCGGCGGGATTATGTTTGAATGGGGGGATGAATGGTGGAAGTATAATCAATCTTCCCCGGAGACCTGGAGTGTGCAGGATAAAGAGTCCAATTGGTCAAACGGGAGTTATTATTTCGATATTCAGGCAGCAGGGAATAAGAATATGAACGAGGAGTGGTTTGGTATTGTAGCACTTTCTCCGGAGCAGGAGTTCGGCTTAGATAAGCGTATACCGCGTAAGGCCTATTATGTGATCAGGGAGTTTTGGAAGAATCCTGTTTTAGATGATAAAGGTAAGAAGAAAGGAAAATCCAAATGAAAAAAACCAAAAATCAAAAAATCCTTAATTTTGCTCTTGTATTCTGCATTTTGATATTTGGATTTTGGATTTCTTGTTTTGCTCAGGAAGGCAATAAATTAGCCGGCCTTACCAAGCAGGTCATCGAAGCGAAAAACAACAGTGATCTTTACGCCCCGTTTTCGGAACTAAAGGATATTTATTTTAAAGAGAATAAATACTCGGAGTTTTCAGAATTCCTCACGTCTTTATTGGCTAAGAATAAGGCGCTGGAGCCGTTTATAAATTATTACATTGCCCTTAGCCGTTATCAGCAGCTCAAATATCTGGAAGAGAAACAAAATTGGGATGAATATTTTAGCCAGGGTAATAACTATAGGGATCAGGTAGCCGCAAATTTAGAGAAAACCATCAGCCTGACCGCAAAAAATGATCCTTTGCATATTTATGGCCAGCTCCTTCTTTGGCAGTTCCATCGCGATCAACAGGATGCCTTTGAGGAAGAGGCGCTTTTAAATTTAATGAACTATGTTGCAGAGTACGCCAACGATACTTCTGATATCCAGCCTATAAAATTAACCGCGGATAAGCTCGCATCCTATGGCGAAAAAGGCAAATCAAAAGAATTATATAAAATTTTTGTGGATAAGATGCTGGCTTCTAATATCACCGAAGAAGAGCTAAGTAAGGCGGCTTTAGAATTTTATAAGCAGGCTAATTTAGATTTATCAGAAGTCCTTTATGACGCTTATATCGCCAGGATTACCAAGCCCGATAATAAAGAAAAAGTGATACCTATTTTAATAGATATTGCCAAGGCTTTTAGTTATAAGGATAATGGCCCAAGCGATATGTCCTACGCCGAACAGATATTCCAAAAAATAGAAGAATTAGGCCCGGATGGGGTTTTCAACGAGGCCCTTATGTATCTACGCGCCTATAATTTAGAAAAAGCAAAAGAGTATAGAAGAGCAAGAGATATCTATCTGGGCCTGATAAAGATTGCTCCAGAAGGCGCTCACGTTGATGAGGCAGAATACAAAGTCGGCATTATATACGTTTATGTTTTAAAAGATATAAAGACCGGTAAAGGTTATTTTGAAAAGTTGGCGCAGAAAGAAACATTGAGCCCGCAAGGAGCCTCGGCTCTTTATCAATTAGGCCTGTTGGCCCATTGGGAAAATGATTTCGTAAAAGCAAAGGAATATTATAATCAACTGCTGGAAAGGGCAAAAGAAGGTTTTTCCGATACAGTAGCCCTGGCCAAAACCAGGCTAAAAGAAATTGATGCAGCCAGCCCCATAGATTATAATTTGCAGGCTTTCCTGGGGGCATCGCTGAAAGAAGATAGTATGAATATCGATGCGGCCAAGTCTAATCTGAGCGTTTCTTTATATGCCCCGAAAAAAGACCAGGAGGTTAAAATTCTATCCGGCAGCTATGAGCTGGAAAATGGCTGCATGCAGGTAGAATTGCAGTATCTTTGGTCAGGGGAGCTCGGGAAAATAACCGTACCTTCAGAGCAATTGTCTTTGTCGCCGGCTCTTAATACTTCCTACGCGGATGCCGGTACAAAAGTAATCAATGTTTTAATCATTTCACCTACAGGCGCAGTTGACCGCGGCCTGGTAATGGTAGACGTCTATTAAATTTTATTTGATAGAATTTATTTAACAAGGAGGTAATAAAATGACAGGTGGATTTTCAACGCCAAAGAAAGATAAAGCAGTCAAAGTTTCTCATGGGGAAATCGTTAAGACAGGCCAGATTCTGATAAGAGGGGTGGATGTTTATAAGGCAGGTGTAAATGTAAAAGGCCTGGGTACATTATACGCCCTTTGTCAGGGAAAGGTCTGTTTTTCCAAGAAGAAGACCAGCCACGGAAAATTAAGGACGTTCGTCAATATCACTCCTCTTAAAGAAAAAGCTTCCAAATAAAAAAAGAGCCGTGCCCGAAGATAGCCACTTATTAAATAAGGCTAAGAGATATTCTGTCCTGAAATATAGCCTCACTATATTAGATACCGTTTATCTTTTGGCCCTTCTTTTGATATTTTCAGGCTCCGGCTTATCAAAGGCCCTCTCTGTAATAATCTTAAAATTTACCACTAATAATTTTATTATTATACCGCTCTACTTTTTTGTGCTCTTGTTCGCTTATTATATACTCAGCCTGCCTTTAAATTTTTATCACTCCTACATATTAGAACGCAGGTTTGCCTTATCTAACCAGAAGATAGGCGATTGGTTGATCGACCAGGCCAAGTCCGCAGTGATATCCTATATAATCGGGCTTATCCTCCTGGGCGTATTTTATTATATAATAGAGCGTAGCCCATCTGCCTGGTGGTTGATTATTTCGCTATTCTGGGTTTTCTTTAGCCTGATCCTGGCAAGGCTGGTCCCCGTTATCATCATCCCCCTATTTTTTAAATATAAGAAACTTTCTGATGAGTTTTTACGCGGACGCATCATAAATTTGGCAGAGAAAATGCAGCTTAAGATCCTCGATGTTTTTGAAATAGACTTTAGTAAGAAAACGCTCAAGGCTAATGCTGCGTTCGTAGGCTGGGGCGCGACAAAGAGGGTAATATTAGCCGACACCTTGAAAGATAAATACAGCTACGATGAGATAGAGGTGATCCTGGCGCACGAATTTGCTCATTATAGGCTAAAACATCTTTTAAAGCTTATCCTGGTGAATTCTCTGGCGACGATACTGGTTTTTTATTTGATCTTCAGGACGAGTAATCTTGTTTTAGTTTTATTTGGCTTTTCTTCATTATCGGATATCGCCAGCCTCCCGGTTATCTTGCTCTATTTTGTTATCTTCGGGATAATCATGCAGCCTCTTGAAGCCTATATCAGCCGCAGGCTTGAGAGAAATGCGGATATGATGGCAATCAGGGCCACCGGTTTAAAAGATGCTTTTATCTCCACGATGGAAAAACTTGGCGAGCAGAATCTTGCGGACAAAAATCCCCATCCCATAATTAAATTTTTCTTTTTTGATCATCCGCCTATCGATGAGCGCATT
>JALOCE010000159.1 GCA_023227925.1 Candidatus Omnitrophota bacterium | reverse complement strand
GTTGAGATTTATATATGAGCATTTAAGGAAGTTGCATTTAGCGATGTCAGAAGGAGTAGAGGTCTTGGGGTATATTCATTGGTCGCTCCTGGACAATTTTGAATGGGACAAGGGTTTTGGCCCGCGTTTTGGGTTGGCGGAAGTGGATTACGCTACATACAAACGGACCGTAAGGGTTAGCGCGAGGCAATTTTCTTTGATCTGCAAGACAGGCGAGCTGGATTAAAATGGAACCACTAGATAAAAATTTGATCCTGGACGAGATACCATTATTTGCGTCTTTATCCGACGAGGAATTAAATCTCGTTAGAGAAAAAAGCACTTTTGTAGAGCATAAAAAAGGCGAGGTTATCTATAAGCAAGGCTCTCCCGCCGATGCTTTTTACTGTATTATCCTGGGCCGGGTAGTGATTTCAAGCCGTGATCACTCCGGAAACGATATAATCTTGGAATACCTGCACCGCGGAAAATATTTCGGGATCATCTCGCTTTTAACGGCTGAACCGCATTCCGTAACCGCAAAAGCAGTCAATGACTCCCTGATTTTAGTCATTAAAAAAGATGATTTTAATTTCGTTTTGAATAGTATCCCGAAGTTGGCCATCGATTTAAGCCGCACGCTCTCACGGCGGTTAAAAAATAAAGATATCCACCAAAAGACTATTTTCGAGAGCACTATTATTTCCGCGTTCAGTTCTTATTCCCAGGCAGGTAAGACTGTCTATGCCCTTAATTTATCTTTAGGGTTAAAGAGAGAGACTCGTAAGTCAGTGCTGGCATTGGATATATGCCCGTCGGATAAAACGCATAGCCTTCCTCAGAAGCTGGATATTAAAGGCGGTTATCCTGCGATCGATCTCTCGTCTGATTGTTCTGCTTTTAACACAATAGCGGTAAAAGATTTTATCATCAAGGACGCCCCCGGCATAGATTTAGTTTGTATCAGTTATCATCCGGAAGACGAATCCTGCGCCAGGAAACTGACGGATATCTTAAGCACATTAGTCAACGATTACCATTATATAATCCTGGACCTGCCGTCTCTGATGGACCGTTTTGTCCTGGCTATGCTAAACCAATCGGATTTCATCCATATCCTGACCAGCCCCGAAGCCGTGGATTTAAAAAGGACGCGCAATCTTATCGAAAGGCTAAAAGAGGATTTCCGCTTTCCGGAAGATAAAATAAAAGTCATTATTAATGAATACAAATTTTCGCGGCTGGCCTACCAGGAGCAGATGGACTTATTGAATCACCAGATATTCGCTACCCTGCCCAAGATAGAACTTATAGAATCAGATATATTGGTATCGGATGACGCGGATTCCGAATATGCCAAGGCGATAAGAAGGATAGCGCGCCAGGTCGGCGATTGTTTCGTCGGGTTAGCGCTGGGCATAGGCGTGGCTTATGGTTTTTGCCATATCGGTGTCTTAAAAGTAATCGAAGAGGAGAAGATCCCGATAGACGTTATCTGCGGCTCCAGCATCGGAGCGCTTATTGCCAGCCTCTGGGTGACGGGAAGGTCCAGTAGCGAGATATTAGAGATCATGGGAGAGTTCAGGGAGCCGAAGAATATCTGGAACATGGTAGATCTGACTTTTCCGTTTTTAGGGTTTATTAAAGGCAATAAGCTACACCATTTCTTAAAAAAATATTTAGGCAATAAGACTTTCTATGACGTAAGGCTGCCGTTAAAGATCATTGCCAGCGATGTAAAAAGAAAAGAGCCGAAAATATTGGATAAAGGCCTCCTGTCAGATGCGATCATGGCAAGCTGCGCTATGCCGGGAGTATTCGCGCCCTTTAAATTTAAAGAAGATATATTGTTCGACGGCGGGGTAATCAGCCCTTTGCCTACTGAGCCTTTATTAAAAATGGGCGCCAAAAAGATCATCGCCGTAAACGTCACTCCTTCCAGGGAAGATATACTGCGTCAATATGAAAAAATAAAAGAGGGAATTACCATTGTCTCTCCCGAAAGCCCTAAAAAGAAGAGTTGGTTAAATATTAAAAATCGTTTCCAGGAGAATTTTAAGACTAATATACTCGATATTATATTTAGTAGCATCGAAATATTGCAGTCGGAGGTGGCACAGAAAGAAGCGCAACTGGCTGATGTGGTTTTACATCCTGATACTTCAGGTTTACATTGGTTGGAATTACATAGGTCCAAGGACTTTGCCAAGAGGGGCGAAGAAGAGACGCGCAGGAACCTTGCAAGGATCTGGCAAGTCATAAATGAATAAAATGGAGGGAAGTATGAGAAAATCAAGTTTTGGATTTTGGCCTGTCATTTTAGTATTTGCGTTTGTCCTTTTAGTGAGTGGTTGCGCTAGGGTAACCGAAGGGGCTAAGTGCGTTGCGGGAGTCTCTACCCAGGCGCTCGAGGACAAAAGGAAAGAGGCGATCGTAAAAACATTCAATTGTGATTATGATACTTGCTATAATAAAACCAAGAAAATCTTAAGTAACAGCGGAAATTATATCTATGCGGAAAGCATGAAGAAACAGATGATCGCTATTTATCTTTCCTTTGAAGACACTACGGCAATAGGTGTATTTTTTAAAATAATAGACGCGAATAACACTCAAGTAGAGGTATCTTCCGCCAGTACTTATGCAAAAGAATACATCGCAGGGAAACTATTTCCTGCCATAGAGAAAGCGTTGAGACCTGAAGAGGAGAAAGGGCAGACCGATGCAAAAGAAGACGTGGGGAGTAAATAATTTTATTAAAGAATGTAACCGCATCGCCAAAAAAAAGGGCTGGTGGGAAGATGAGCGTAATGATGGGGAGCTGATCGCGTTGATGCATTCGGAGTTATCCGAGGCCCTGGAGGCAATGCGTAACCACGGGCAGAAGGCAGATATCGCCGAAGAGCTGGCGGATTGCTGTATCCGCATATTTGACTATTGCGGCGCCAGGAAGATCAATTTGGAAAAAGCGCTCCTGAAAAAGATAGAATATAATAAGACCCGGCCTTACCGCCATGGCAAAAAATTCTGACCTTTCTTTAGAGAAAATCCAAGCGAGGTTAAAAGGTAAAGTAATGATCCTGGGCATCGGCAATACCATGCGTAGTGACGATGGCGCAGGGTCGATCCTGGCCGCAAGGCTCAAGGATAAAGTTCCTCCGGAAGTCATCGATGCGGGAGCTGCCCCTGAAAATTACCTGGAGAAGGTTATTCAGAAAAAGCCCGATACGGTAGTCATTTTCGATGCGGCTGATTTTGGAGGTAAGCCCGGAGAATTAAGGATATTGGAAGCAGAAGATTTAAAGACGGCCAACTTATTTTCTACGCACAACGCCTCGATTTCCCTGGTTACAAATTACTTGCAAAG
>JALOCE010000158.1 GCA_023227925.1 Candidatus Omnitrophota bacterium | reverse complement strand
AGCTCAGGCAGAAAATCTTCCCGTTCCGGAAAATTATCTATATCGCCGTAGACTGAGCTAGAAGAAGCAAAAACAAAACGTTTTATTTTATTCTTCAAAGATGCCTCAAGCATATTCAGGGTACCGCTTATATTTACGTCGTTGTATTCTTCCGGGCTCTTGAGAGATTTAGGGACGCTCCTTAATGCCGCTTGATGCAACACAAAATCCATGCCTTTCGTAGCCTTGATACAAGCTTCCTTGGAACGTATATCTGCCTTAATTAAATCTATTTTATCCATTACCTGCGCTAAATTTTTGGCCTTGCCGCTTGAAAAATTATCCAACACCCTTACAAAATGTTTTTTCTTAACCAATGCATCGACGATATTCGAACCGATAAAGCCTGCGCCGCCTGTGACAAGAAACCTGCTCATAACTTAACCACCTTTCTATCTCTGGTATTTTTAAATATATTCCGGGTATCAAAAATAAGCCTGGAATTCTTTAGCACAAAGTTATAATCTACTGCTGAGTGATCTGTCGCGATCACTACGCAGTCAAATGCAGATAAATTCTTACTATTTAAATCTATAGATTTAAGATTGATATGGTCTAATTTCAAATAAGGGATCAGGGGATCATAATAGGAAACCCGGCATTGGCTTTTTTGTAATATTTCAATGATATCCAATGCAGGAGATTGCCTTAAATCTTTTATATCTTTTTTATAAGTAGCCCCAATAACCAGAACCTTTGATTTATTCAACTTTTTACCCTGCTTATCTAAAATATGGGCTAACCGTTCCACTATATACGCGGGCATAGCAGTAATAACATTCGATGAAAGTTTGATAAAGCGGGACCTGAAACCGAATTTTTTTGCCTTCCAGTATAAATAGAGCGGGTCTTTTGGTATGCAATGCCCTCCCACTCCGGGGCCGGGATAAAAAGGCATAAAACCAAAAGGCTTGGTTTTTGCTGCCTCTATAACCTCCCATATATCTATATCCATCTTGTGAGCCATCATTGCCAACTCATCTATCAGCCCGATATTTACCAGGCGAAAAGTATTTTCCAGCAACTTCACTGCCTCAGCCACCCGGGCCGATGAAACCGGCACAACCCTGCTAACGATATTTTTATAAACCAATTCCGTCAGTTTAGTGGCCTCGGGAGACACCCCTCCTACTACTTTAGAAATTTTATTGACCGGATAAGCCTTATTGCCGGGATCTATCCTTTCCGGAGAAAAACTTAAATAAAAATCTCTATTATGCCTGCGGCCTTCGCGCTCCAGGAGCGGCAATATTTCTTCTTCAGTTGTCCCCGGATAAGTAGTGCTCTCTAAAACAACCAGCGCTTTTCTTTTTATGTGACTAGCTATAGACCTTACCGCCTGCTTGATATAGGATATGTTAGGGTAGTATTTTCTCTTTAATGGCGTCGGCACGCAAATAATAATGACATCCGCTTCCTTTACGATATTAAAATTATCTATGCACCTAAACCTGCCGCGCGCCAAAACCTCCCTTAATTCTTTATCGGATATATCAGTAATATAGGATTTTTTCTTTCTTATACAGTCTACCCTATTTTTATCTATCTCTATCCCTAAAACAAAAAAACCTTTCTTCGCAAACTCTAAGGCTAATGGCAAACCTACATAACCTAAACCTACTACCGCGATTTTTATCTGCCGCCTGGAGACTCTTTTTTTAAATTCCTGAATAAAGTTATCCACGTTTTCCTCTTCCGACACAAATATAGGTAAAACCCATCTTCTTCAAGGCTTCCGGTTCATAGATATTACGGCCGTCAATGATCAATGGCCTCTTAAGTAATTTTTTAACTTTTGAAAAATCCAGTTCCTTAAACTCATCCCACTCGGTTAAAATCAACAAGCAATCGCTACCTCGGCAGGCGTTATAAGAATCTTCACAAAAAGTAACGCCATCCAGCACCTCTTTCGCCTTCTTCATTGCCGAAGGATCATAAGCTTTTATCTTAGCCCCCTCCGCCTGGAGCGCCCTTATTATTTCCAGGGCAGGAGCATTACGGATATCGTCGGTATTAGGCTTAAAAGATAGGCCCAGCACCCCTATGGTTTTATTTTTTATGATCCATAGGACATCCCTTATTTTTTTAAACATGAATTCTTTCTGCTGGCTGTTGACATCTTTGACTGCCCTGAGTAATTCAAAATCATACCCTAGCTTCTCGGAAATATTGATGAAAGCATCTAAATCCTTAGGAAAACATGACCCGCCATAACCTATCCCCGGGCTTAAGAAGGATTGGCCTATTCTTTTATCCAAACCCATGCCTTCGGCCACTTCCATTACATCCGCCCCTACCTTATCGCAGATACGCGAAACGGCATTGATAAAAGAAATCTTGGTAGCCAGAAATGCATTAGAGGCGTGCTTAATCAATTCCGCGCTCTTTATATCCGTAATTACTAAAGGAGCTTTTAAAGGTTTATATAAATTGGTCAATATCTCTTCCGCCTTCTTTGATTCAACGCCTACCACAATCCTATCCGGATGCATAAAATCATTTATAGCCGAGCCTTCCCTTAAAAATTCCGGGTTTGAAGCTACATCGAATTTAACGCCGCCTTTGGCATGATTTGATATAGTCTGCTTGACCCATTTACCTGTCTCAACCGGAACGGTAGATTTCTCCACGATCAAATGGTAAGAGGTCATATTTATAGCTATATTGTAGGCAACATTCTCTATCCCTGTAAGATCTGCCTCTCCATTATCCAAAGAAGGCGTTCCCACGGCAATAAAGATCACCTCCGAGCCCTTTACCGCCTCTTTGATACTGGAGCTGAATTTAAGCCTGCCTTTCTTGATATTATTCGCGATCAATTCTTCCAGGCCTGGTTCGTAAATAGGCATTATGCCTTTTTTAATCGCGGCTATTTTCTGTTTATCATTATCAGCGCAAATAACCCTGTTGCCTAATTCCGCAAAACAGGCGCCGCTGACTAACCCTACGTAACCTGAACCGATAATTGAAATATTCACGTCTTATCCGACCTCCTTAAATTAATAAGATAACTCTCCAGGCTTAGGCTTATGATATTCCTGGTTATAATTAAATTCCATTTCCGGGAATGCCTTTAATCTAAAGGCGATAAAGATAGATTCTCCGATATCTCTGGTTATATTATAAGTAAGATCGACTATCCAACAATGCAGGTCGCGGGAAAGGACATATTCCTGCTCTCTCAAACCACGCTTGAGGCTGGGATCGCGATGGCCGGTAACAAACCTCTCATAAATGCTGAATCTCCATTTAGGGCTGATGCGCCATTTAAGATCGGCAACAAATTCATTAGGGCCTTTCCTGTTATAGCGCTGGCTAAACCCAAAAGAACGC
>JALOCE010000157.1 GCA_023227925.1 Candidatus Omnitrophota bacterium | reverse complement strand
TTTTAAATTTTATTTTGCGCCTAAAGCTAAAGTAGACCATATGCACCGGGCGGACTTAAAGGCATTACGTAAGGTCTGGGTGACTTATGGCCAGGCGCACCTTCCTTTAATCGATAAATACGTAAAGAGGGATGGCGTTGAGGTCATCCTGCAATTCTTAAAAGGTAATCCTTCATTTGTCTTGCCCTTGCCGATAAAAGGGTTTATTTATCTGGGGAATTTTCACCTGATGCACCTTTTTGCCCTCTCTTTTATAATAGGATTATTTTTTAGCTTTCTTGTGGGCGGCCTGTTCTTTGAAATTCTGGCTCTGGTGTCATTTCTTGCAACGCTTTATTTCGCCTATCAATATGTGAGGTGGAACTTTGGCATGGAGCCGAAACATAAATTCTGGGCCTGGTGTAAGATGAAGTATTTGACTAACCTAAGCTTTATTCAGGGGGGCTTGAAGGATTTTAAGAAATATAAGATCTTATGCATTGAGCCGAGTTTTTAAGCAGGGAGGATAAAAATGAATCAGGTCTTGTTTATTCTGGTAGGGGCAGTCGCAGGAATATTCGGTGGCATGTTCGGCATCGGCGGTGCTACTATCATGATTCCGGCCTTGGTATATTTGTTCAGCTTTACCCAGCATCAGGCTCAAGGGACCACCTTAGCGGTAATGGTGCCTCCGATAGCAATCTTAGCAGCCTGGCGCTACTGGCAGGCAGGTAATGTTAAGTTAGGCCTTACCGGGCTTATCTGCATAGGATGGTTATTTGGCGGGCTTATTGGCGCTAATCTTGCGCATCATGTTTCTGATCCAGTCCTGAAGAAGCTTTTCGGCGTATTCCTACTTTTTATTTCTATAAAGATGATGTTCGGAAAATAAATGCAACCAAAACTTTCTCTCAATATAGGCAAGTTAAAATTAAAAAATCCGGTGATGGTTGCTTCGGGTACTTTTGGTTATGCCGAGGAATTCAGTGATTTTATAGACTTAAAGAAATTAGGCGCTCTTGTCACCAAGACCATAACCCTCAAACCCCGCCAGGGGAATCTCCCGCCGAGAACTTGCGAGACTCCCGCAGGCATGCTGAATTCCATCGGCCTGGAGAATCCGGGGTTAGAAATTTTTCTTAAAACAAAACTGCCCAAGCTAAAAAAGATCGGTATCCCTATCATTATCAGCATTGCTTCAGAGGGCGACCCACAAGAATTTATAACTCTTGCCCGGCGCTTGGATAAAATAAAAGAAGTTGCAGCTTTAGAATTAAATATCTCCTGCCCTAATATTAGGTCGCAAGTATTGATTGCGCAGGACGCAAGGGCTACCTATGAAGTGGTTACGAAGGTGCGCAGCGCGACGAAAAAGGTAATTATTACTAAGCTTTCTCCTAATGTCACAAACATTGTTGAGATTGCCCGGGCGGCAGAATCCGGCGGCAGCGACGCGCTTTCTTTGATCAATACGCTCGTCGGTATGAGTATAGATATTAAAGAGAGAAGGCCAAAGATAGCTATGTTAACCGGCGGTTTAAGCGGGCCTGCGGTCAGGCCGGTTGCTGTCAGGATGGTCTGGGAAGCATACCAGAAAGTCAAGATCCCCATTATCGGCATGGGCGGCATAGTGGATACTCTTTCCGCCCTGGAATTCTTTATTGCTGGAGCAAGTGCTGTAAGTGTCGGAACGGCAAATTTTATTAATCCTAAAGTCAGCGTAGAAATTATCGCGGGGCTTAAAGAATATTTAATAAAAAATAAAATCAGCGATATTAAAAATCTTGTCGGTAGCCTGAAAATATGAAAGACAAAGCAAAAATTATCCTAGCTTTAGATGTGGGCAATTTGAAGAAAGCGAAATATTTTGTCCATAAGCTTTATCCGGAGATAAAAATATTCAAAGTAGGGCTGCAGCTTTTCAGTATCGGCGGTCCGGAAATCGTAAAGTTCGTTCAAAATAAGGGCGCCGAGGTATTCTTAGACTTAAAATTTTTTGATATCCCTAATACCGTAGCTAATGCTGTTACCGCGGCAGTGCAGCTCAAAGTAAAGATGTTCACTCTGCATATTTCAGGCGGCGAAGAGATGTTAAAGGCAGCAGTAAAGGCAGCTAAAGAAGCATCCCGGTGCCTTAAATTAAAGAAACCTTTATTGATCGGGGTGACTGTTTTGACCAGCAAGAAGGCGTCTCCCCAGGCAGTATTAGAACTGGCAAAAAAAGGTTTGCACTGCGGCTTAGATGGTGTAGTATGTTCAGCAAGAGAAGCAGCGTTTTTAAGGGGAAAAATAAAAAAGAATTTTATTATCGTAACTCCGGGCATAAGGCCAAAAGATGCCAAGGCCGGCGATCAGAAACGCACCGCCACTGTCGCAGAAGCTATTCAGTCCGGAAGTAATTTCCTGGTCATAGGAAGGCCGATATTAGAAGCAGCAGATCCTCTGAGGGCTGCTAAAGAAATCATCAAACAATAAAAATACGGGCGGTTAGTTCAGCTGGTTAGAACGTCTGATTTACATTCAGAAGGTCAGGGGTTCAAGTCCTCTACCGCCCACCAGAAAAATTTGTTGCAAATAGCCCGGTTTTAAGCTACAATTACCCCCTTATTGTTTTTGGGCCCGTGGTGCAGCCTGGTTTAGCACGTCAGATTGTCGATCTGAAGATCGCGAGTTCAAATCTCGTCGGGCCCGCCAGTCTTAAATTACCCCTAGACATTTTTAAGCCCCAAGTGGTATAATATTTACTATGCCGAATACCATATTACATTTCGCCCCCAATGCGACGCTGGCGTTCTTATTGGTGCGCTACGTAGACTTCCCTGTTTTTATCCTGATTAATGTTGTGATCAATTTTGAGGCATATGTGGTGATCCTCCTGCGTTTAAATTACCCGCAGCACGGGTATTTACATACTTTTTTAATCGGGACTCTGGCAGGGGTTTTAACGGCGATAGTTTTGTATCTGTGGAGAGATAAACTGAAAAAATTGATGGGTTTCTTGCGGCTTGGTTACGAAACCACTTTTAAAAAAATGCTCTTTACCGCTATCATCGGCGTTTGGCTGCATATCGTTTTAGATATGCCGGTTTACGCGGATATGAAGCCTTTTTTCCCTTCTGAGGCGAATCCGCTATACGGTGTTATCAGCCCTTTTAGGATGGACGTGTTTTGTGTTGTCTTCTTCATCCCCGCCTTTATTTTATATCTGAAAGCAGCGAAATTAAAAAAATAAACGATCCTTTAAAATTACGGGAGGTAATAAATGATCACTATCGAAGATTTCAAAAAATTAGAACTAAAAGTCGCTGAAATAAAAGAAGTTAACGAACATCCCAACGCGGACAGATTATATGTGATTACCGTGGATCTGGGAGATAAAACCAAGCAGGTTGTAGCGGGGATCCGTGGTT